>DASSGC010000110.1:0-7126 GCA_035693765.1 Acidimicrobiales bacterium | reverse complement strand
CAGGGCTCTGCGAGTTCGCGCCGTTCGAGGAGGTCACGCCGGAGCTGTGGCAGCGGGCGATCGCCGTCAACCTCACCGGCACGTTCCTGTGCTGCCAGGCCGTGGTGGGGGAGATGGTCGCCGCCGGATGGGGTCGGATCGTGCTGATCTCCTCGTCGAGCGCCCAACGCGGGTCGCCCAAGGCGCCGCACTACGCCGCGGCCAAGGGCGGCGTCCTGTCGCTGTGCCGGTCCCTCGCCGTCGCCTACGCCCCGCACGGCATCACGGTGAACACGATCCCGCCGTCGGGGATCGAGACGCCGATGCAGCACGCCGCGCAGGAGGCAGGTGATCTCCCACCGAACGAGGTGATGGCGGGCGCACTCCCGATGGGCCACCTCGGCACCCCCGAGGACATCGCCGCGGCCGCAGTGTTCCTCGGCTCCGAGGAGGCCGGCTTCATCACCGGCCAGGTGTTGGGCGTCAACGGCGGGGCGGTGCTGCAATGACGACGGCACCAAGGTTCGTGCCGCTGGCCAACGGCGACTGGACCGCCGAGCACCGGGCCCTGCTGCGCGGCAAGCTGCCGGCTGCCGACCGGTACCTGCGCGACGACGCGGACGGTCCGCCTCTGCCGAACATCCTCGGGCTCTTCGGCCACCACCCGCAGCTCACCGCCGAGTGGCTCGGGTGGAACGCCCGGCTGCTCGAGATCGCATCGTTGTCGCCGCGCCGGCGCGAGCTGGTGATCCTGCGCGTCGCCTGGCGGACGCAGTGCCACTACGAATGGGCCCAGCACCGGGTGCTCGGCCTCGACGCCGGGTTGACCGAGGACGAGATCGCGGCGATCGCGGAGCCGGGCGCCGCGTGGAGCGGGGTCGAGGGAGACCTCGTCGATGCCGCCGACCAGATGATCGACGGCCGCCGCGTCGATGACGACACCTGGATGCGCCTGTCCGAGCACTTCGATCACCCACAGCTCCTCGAGGTCCTGTTCCTCATCGCGAGCTACGGCGCGCTGGCGCAGGTGCTCAACAGCGTCCACCTTCCACCGGACCCCGGCCCCGACGGCCTGGTCCACAAGCTGCCCGAACCGGAGGACCGCAGATGACGTCCTGGCCCCGACCCGATGAGGGTTCCTGGACCGAGCACTACCCCGAGCTCGGTACGGGGGACATCTCGTTCCACGACTCGGTGTCGCCGGAGTTCTACGAGCTCGAGCGCGACGCCATCTTCCGGCGGGCCTGGCTCAACGTCGGCCGCGTCGAGGACGTGCCCCGTCGGGGCTCGTACGTCACCAGGGAGCTCGAGGTCGCGAAGGCCTCGCTGCTGATCGTGCGCGGCCTCGACGACGAGGTGCGGGCGTTCCACAACATCTGTCGCCACCGCGGCAACAAGTTGGTGTGGGACGACGAGCCCCGCGAGGAGACCCAGGGTGTGTGCCGGCAGTTCGCGTGCAAGTACCACGGCTGGCGCTACGACCTCGAGGGCGCGCTGAACTTCGTGCAGCAGCAGGGCGAGTTCTTCGACGTCGACCTCGAGCGCAACGGTCTCGCACCGGTGCACTGCGAGGTGTGGGCAGGGTTCATCTTCGTCAACCTGGCCGAGCAGCCCGAGCAGTCGCTGCGTGAGTTCCTCGGCCCGATGGTTGCGGGGCTCGAGGACTACCCGTTCGACCAGCTCACCGAGCGCTACGACTTCGTGGCCGAGAACAACAGCAACTGGAAGTTGTTCGCCGACGCGTTCCAGGAGTACTACCACGTGCCCGCCCTGCATCCCCAGCAGGTCCCGATCGCGGTGCGCAAGCCGGACGCGGGGTTCGAGTGCGCCTACTTCCGGTGCGACGGACCCCACCGGCTGGTCAGCACGGCGGGCCCGCGTCGGTGGACCCTGCCGCCCGAGTACATGTACCCGATCGAGCGGGCCACCCGCAGTGGTCTGGTCGGACCGTGGGAGTGCCCCGACCTCGGTGAGATCCCGCCCGGCGTGAACCCGGGCAAGGTCGAGCCCTGGGGGATCAGCAACTTCCAGATCTTCCCCAACGTCGAGCTGCTGATCTACTCGAGCGGCTGGTACCTGCTGTACCGATACTGGCCGACGTCGGCCGGCACGCACCGCTTCGAGGGGACCCTGGCGTTCCAGCCGGCGCGTACGGTGCGCGAGCGCATCGAGCACGAGGTCGCGGCGGTGGTGTTCAAGGAGTTCGCGCTCCAGGACGCGGGCATGCTCGGTGGGACCCAGGCGGCATTGGAGACCGGGATCGTGGACCGGTTCCCGCTCAACGACCAGGAGATCCTCGTCCGCCACTTCCACAAGGTGGTCGGGGACTGGGTCGCTGACCACCGGGCCGGTACCGCGGGGGCGGTCCAATGAGCGGTCTGCTGCCGGCTGAGTTCGCCGACCTCGAACGGTGGGCTCCGACGTGGTGCCTGCCCACCGAGTCCGAGCGCTTCGCGCAACGCATGCGCAGCACGATGGCGGAGTTGCAGGCGTTCTACGACGCCTTCTTCCCCCGCCTCACCGAGGCCATCGAGCACTGCGACCGCTACGAGCTGGACGCGCTGCCTCCCGAGGTGGAGCGCCTCCTCCAGCTCGTCCACTCCCTGGTCATGGTCTCGATGGCGGTCGAGATCTTCCACCAGCCCAAGACGGTCGACGCGGCCACCGCGGTGCTCGACCGGGTCAAGGAGCCGCTGCCATGACGCGCACGACGCTGACGCTCGAGAAGCTCACCGACACCATCGGCGCGGAGGTCATCGGCGTCGACGGGGAGCAGATGGCGAAGGATCCGGACCTGGCCGCCTCGATCCTGGAAGCCGTCGAGGCGAACGGCGTGCTGATCTTCCGGGGCCTCCACCTCGACCCCGAGGATCAGGTCGCGTTCTGCCGCCACCTGGGCGAGGTCGACTGCTCGGCCAGTCACCATCCCGTGCCCGGCATCTTCCGGGTCACGCTCGACACCAACAAGAACGCCAACGCGGCCTACCTGCACGCGACGTTCCATTGGCACATCGACGGCTGCACGCCCGAGGGCGACGAGGCGCCCCAGATGGCGACCGTGCTGTCGGCGGTGGCCGTCGCCGGCACCGGGGGTCAGACGGAGTTCGCCAGCACCTACGCCGCGTACGACGACCTCGACCACGACGAGCAGGAGCGGTTCGGCTCGCTCCGAGCGGCCTACTCGCTCGAGGCGTCGCAGCGGTTGGTGGAGCCGAACCCGACCGACGAGCAGCTCGAGCGGTGGAGGAGCCGCAAGGTCTCCGAGTTCCCGTTGGTGTGGACCCACCACGACGGCAGGAGGTCGCTCGTGATCGGCGCGTCCTGCGACCACGTCGTCGGGATGCCTGCCGATGAGAGCCGTGCGCTCCTCGACGACCTGCTCGCCCGCGCCACCCGCCCCGGGCGGGTGTACCGGCACGAGTGGTCGGTCGGCGACACCGTCATCTGGGACAACCGCGGCGTGCTGCACCGCGCCATCCCCTACGACCCGGCCTCGGACCGGGAGATGTTGCGCACCACCGTCCTGGGCGACGAGCCCATCCAGTGACAGCTTCGGCGAACGACGAGGAGGAGCCCATGGCCCGATTCCCCAAACCAGCGGAAGGCAGCTGGACCGAGCACTACCCGCAGCTCGGGACGGCGCCGGTGTCGTACGAGGACTCGACGTCACCCGAGTTCTACGAGCGCGAGCGTGAGGCGATCTTCAAGAGATCCTGGCTCAACGTCGGCCGGGTCGAGCAGCTGCCCCGCGTGGGCAGCTACTTCACGAAGGAGCTCGCCTGCGTCAACACCTCGCTCATCATCGTCCGGGGCAAGGACGACACGATCCGGGCGTTCCACAACATCTGCCGCCACCGCGGCAACAAGCTGGTGTGGAACGACGAGCCCCGGGAGGAGACCCAGGGCGTCTGCCGGCAGTTCACGTGCAAGTACCACGGCTGGCGTTACGGCCTCGACGGCGCGCTGACCTTCGTCCAGCAGGAGGGCGAGTTCTTCGACCTCGACAAGGACGCCTACGGCCTCGTGCCCGCGCACTGCGACGTCTGGGCGGGGTTCATCTTCGTGAACGTCGCCCGCGAACCGGAGCAATCCCTGACCGAGTTCCTGGGACCCATGGTCACGGACCTCGAGGGCTATCCCTTCGACCGTCTGACGTCCCGCTTCTCGTACCGCACGACGATCAACGCCAACTGGAAGCTCTTCATGGACGCGTTCCAGGAGTTCTACCACGCACCCATCGTGCACGCGGGCCAGTCGCCGGACGCCTACGCCAACGCCGCCCGCCAGGCGGGCTTCGAGGCCCCGCACTACCAGATCGACGGCCCCCACCGGTTGGTCAGCACCTCCGGCGTCCGGTTCTGGGAGCTGCCCGACGAGATGGTCAAACCCATGGAGCCCTTGACCCGCAGCGGCCTGTTCGGTCCGTGGGACGGGCCCGACCTCGGTGAGCTGCCCCAGGGGGTGAACCCCGCCAAGTGCGACCCGTGGGGGCTGGACTCGTTCCAGCTGTTCCCCAACTTCGTCATCCTCATCTGGAGCCAGGGCTGGTACCTCACGTACCACTACTGGCCGACGTCCCACAACACCCACGTCTTCGAGGGCAACGTCTACTTCGTGCCCGCCACCAACGTGCGTGAGCGCATCGCCCAGGAGATGGCTGCCGTCACGTTCAAGGAGTTCGCCCTCCAGGACGCCAACACGCTCGAAGCGACCCAGATGGGTATCGAGTCCGGCTACGTCAGCCACTTCCACCTCAACGACCAGGAGGTGCTGTGCCGCCACCTCCACCACGAGGTCGGGCGGTGGATCGACGACTATGAGGCCGCGTCCGTGGAGGTGAGGAGCTGATGGCGATGCTGCCGAGCGAGTTCGCCGACCTGGAGCCGTTCGCCGGGAAGTGGTGCCTGGCCACCGAGCCCGAGCGTCTCGCCGAGCGGTTGTCGAGCTCGATGGAGGAGATGCACGCGTTCTACGACGCCGTCGTGCCCCGGGCCGAGGCGGCCATGGCCCACCTCGAGCAGTTCCCGCTCCACGACCTCTCCGGGGAGGACACCAACCTGCTCCACCTCCTCTACTCCATGATCCAGGTGTCGTTCCCGGTGGAGGCGTGGGGCCAACCCAACGTGCCCGACACCGGGTCGGCCACCTTCGACTGCATCGTCGAGCCCGTCCCGTGAGCCAACCGTCGGACGGCGGTGTCGTCCTGCGCGCCGACCGCTGGTTGGACGTCGTCGCCGGGGAGGTGCGCTCGCCGGCGACGATCGTCGTGGAAGGCGACCGCATCGTCACCATGGACGCTGCGGCGGTGCCGGCTGGTGCTTGCGTCGTCGACCTCGGCGACGTGACGTTGCTGCCGGGGCTCATGGACATGGAGATCAACCTGCTGATCGGCGGACCGGAGACGCCGACCGGGCTCCCCCTCCCGATGCATGGGGTGCAGGACGATCCCGCCTATCGCACGCTCCGGTCGACGCTCAACGCACGGGCGACGCTGCACGCGGGGTTCACGACCGTGCGCAACCTCGGGCTGATGGTCAAGACCGGCGGCTATCTGCTCGACGTGGCGCTGCAGCGGGCCATCGACCAGAGCTGGCACGAGGGGCCGCGGATCATCCCGGCCGGCCACGCCATCACGCCGTATGGCGGCCACCTCGACCCCCGGGTGTTCCAGCGCCTCGCCCCGGGCATCATGCCGCTCGGCATCGACGAGGGCATCGCCAACGGCGTCGGCCAGGTGCGCGAGTGCGTCCGCTACCAGATCCGCCACGGCGCCAAGGTCATCAAGGTCTCCGCCTCGGGCGGGGTGATGTCGCACAGCACGGGGCCGGGTTCCCAGCAGTACTCCGACGAGGAGCTGGTCGCGATCGCCGACGAAGCTCACCGGGCCGATCTGCGTGTCGCCGCCCATGCCATCGGTGACCGGGCGGTGCGGGCGTGCGTCGCGGCCGGCATCGACTGCATCGAGCATGGCTTCCTCGCCAGCGACGAGACGTTGGAGCTGATGGCGGAGCGCGGCACGTTCCTCGTCTCGACTACGTACCTGACTGACGCCATGGACATCGCCCGAGCGGCGCCGGAGCTGCAGCGCAAGGCGGCCGTCGTCTTCCCCCAGGCCAAGGCGATGCTTCCCCGAGCGATCGCCGCCGGCGTCAAGATCGCCTGTGGCACCGATGCCCCCGCCGTCCCGCACGGTGACAACGCCAAGGAGCTCGCCGCGCTCGTCGACCGCGGCATGAGCCCGGCTCAGGCACTGCGGGCGGCCACGGTCACCAGCGCCGAGCTCATCGACATGGCCCACGATCTCGGCCGGCTCGAGCCGGGCTTCCTCGCCGACATCATCGCCGTCCCCGGCGACCCGACCACCGACATCACCGTCACGCAGGACGTCCGCTTCGTGATGAAGGGCGGACGGATCCACGTGCAGCCCGGACCATCCCTGGCCAGCCGAAGGAGCATCCCCATGTCCAAGGGCATCCTGCTCGTGCAGTCCCGACCCGCCTCACCTGACGACGTCGACACCTACCACCGCTGGTACGACGAGACCCACATCCCCGAGATCCTCGCGGTCGACGGGTTCACCTCGGCCCGCCGGCTGCGCGCCGCCGACGGCGATTCCTACCTCGTGGTGTACGAGGTCGACGACGTCGACGCGGCCAAGGCCGCGATGGCCGACGCCCAGGCCGCAGGAGTGATGTCGCCACCGGCTGGCGTGCAGCTCGACCCGCCCCCGTCGGTGCAGTGGCTGGCCGATCTGGCCGACGATCCGGTCTGATCGCATGGACCGCAAGGAGCTCTTCGTCGACGGGACCTGGGCCACCGCCGGCGGCGGTCGGCTCGAGGTGGTGTCACCCCACACCGGACAGGTCATCGCCACCGCGCCCGCCGCGGGGCCCGACGACGTGGATCGGGCCGTCGCCGCGGCGCGCCGTGCCTGCCGTGGAACATGCCGCAGTTCCTCATCGCCACCAAGCTCGTGCCCGCGCTGCTCGCCGGGTGCACCGTCGTGGTCAAGCCCGCCGAGGAGACGCCCCTCGACGCGCTGCTCCTCGGCGAGCTGATCGCCGCCGCCGAACTGCCGCCCGGCGTCGTCAACATCATCGCCGCGACTGGTGGCGCTCGTCATGGGAATCCGTAGTCGTGAGCCGGG
>DASSGC010000109.1:0-7232 GCA_035693765.1 Acidimicrobiales bacterium | reverse complement strand
GCGCACTTTCGAAACGTGAACCACGACGGGCGGTTCTCGTGGTGGGAGGAAGGCGAGTCCCAACTCGAATTCGACCCGTTGTTCCCGTCGCGACGCGAAGGGTCACGGGCCGACGAAGCGGTCCCGACGCTGCTCGCCGCCGGCTTCGAGGTGGACGATCGGCCGAACCGGAGGCTCAACGGCACATTGGCCGCCACCTTCGCGTTGGCCGAGCGCCATCACGGGTGTCGTGGTCACAGCCGATTTACTAGCGACAACTGAGTACACGGTGGTGCAGGCCCCGACGCGGCGCTAGCGCGGCAGCTGCTCGCTCCTGCCCGGCCAGAAGGTTTCAGACCGCCTCGTCCAGCACCAAGACCAACTGCCCCGCAGCGTCGACGATGCTGGCCGGCGAGCCGGCGCGCCCTCGGTACCGATCTGTCGAAGGGCTCGTCGAAGTCCGGCAAGTCAGAGGGCGGATCGTTCGGTCCGGGCTTCAGTCGACAGTCGCCGAACGAGGGTGACGCCGAGCAGAACGACGGCAGTTCCGACAAGTGTGATCCGTCCGACAGCTTCGTCGAGGACTGCAGCTCCGAGGACGACGGCCACGACCGGCAGCAGGTACGTAACGGTCGAGGCGACAGTGGCTCCGTCCCGAGAGACGATGGCGTAGTTGATGACATAGGCGAGGCCGGTGCCGACGAAGCCGAGCATGGCCGTCGCCGCCACGATGGAGCCGTCGAGGTCGACCGCCTGGCGGCCGGCAACGAGGACCGCGGGTGCCAAGAGGACAGTGGCGGCGATCATCTGGCCTTGTGCGAGCACGAAGGGCGACAGGCGCTGGGGCGTCAAAAGCCGGGCCATGTAGACGTATGCGACGCCGTAGCTCCCCGCCGCCGCCAAGCACGCAAGCTCTCCTGCGAGGTTGCCTTCGGTACCCGACCGCCACGGTTGGAAATCAGCAGGGCGCCCGCGAACCCGACGACCAGACCCAGGACACGACTGCGACTCAGGCTGCGCTCTGGCCGGCGGCCAGGGCGACGAGCACCGTCCACAGCGGCGTCGTCGCGTTGATGACGCCCGCCAATGACGAGTCGACGGTCTGTTCACCAACGGCGAACAGCAGGTAGGGGATGACGTTTCCAGCGACGGCGGCAACGGTGATGTGGCCGACGAACGGCCAGTCTCGCGGGACGTGTTCGGTCCGTGTCCGCAGGATCAGGGCAAGAACCACGGCCCCAGCGGCCATCCGAGCGAAGGTCAGCTGCACCGGGGAGAGGCCGTCGAGCGCGACCTTGATCCACAGGAAGTTCGAGCGTCGAGGACCTGGCCCCGCGGACCCGGGTGCTGATCCTCGGGCACGTGTCGGCCATCTTCAACGCGGCCGTCGATGACCAGCTGGTGGCTCGCAACCCGTGCGGGGCGAGCTCGGTCCGTCGGCCGAGGATCCCGGCTCGGAAGGTGGTGCCGTGGGAGCACGCACGGGTGATCGCTGTGCGGGAGGCGCTGCCGGAGCGGTACCGGGTCATCGCGATGTTGGGTGCCGGGCTGGGGCTGCGCCAGGGAGAGGCGTTCGGCCTGTCCCCTGACGACATCGACTGGCTGCGGGGGACCGTGCAGGTGCGACGGCAGGTGAAGCTGGTCGGCCCGCACCAGGTGTTCGGGCCGCCGAAGTACGGACGTGAGCGGGAGGTTCCCTTGTCGGAGTCGGTGAAGGCGTACCTGGTGGCCTACCTGGCGAAGTGGCCGGCGCGGCCGATCACGTTGCCCTGGAGGGACCACGAGAAGGGCAAGCCGACGACCTTCGCGCTGATGGCCACGACGCGGGAGCGGACGGTCATCAACCGGAGCTACTTCAACTCGCGCATCTGGAAGCCGGCGCTACGGGAGGTAGGGGTGCCGGTGACTCGGGCGAACGGCACCCATGCGCTGCGGCACTTCTACGCGAGCGCGCTGCTCGACGGCGGCGAGAGCATCCGGGCCGTGTCGGAGTACCTGGGCACGCAGATCCGGGGTTCACGTTGCGGACCTACACGCACCTGATGCGGTCGAGCGCGGAGCGGTCGCGTCGTGCGATCGATGCCGTGTTCGCCTCGGACGGGGTGGCCGCCGATGGCACATATATGGCACAGGTCGGTGACTGAGAGTCGATGATGCCGAGAGACGCTGTGACGGTCCCACCTGGTCAGAGCGTCCAACACGAACGTATGTCCGTGTCGGACGACCGCCGGATCAGATGTCGTAATACAGCGCGAACTCCCACGGGTGCGGGCGGAGGCGCATCTCGTCGACCTCGTGGACCCGCTTGTAGTGGACCCACGTGTCGATGAGGTCGTCGGTGAACACGTCGCCGGCCTTGAGGAAGTCGCTGTCCTCCTCCAGGGCGTCGAGCACGTCCTCCAGCGACCCGGGCACCTGCGGCACCGCCGCGAGCTCCTCCGGCGGCAGGTCGTAGAGGTCCTTGTCGACGGGTGCAGGCGGCTCGATGCGGTTGGCGATGCCGTCGAGCCCGGCCATCAGCATGGCCGAGAACGCCAGGTACGGGTTGCACGACGGGTCGGGGCAGCGGAACTCCAGCCGCTTGGCCTTGGGGCTCTGGCTGTACAGCGGGATGCGCACCGCCGCCGACCGGTTGCGCTGGCTGTACACCAGGTTGACCGGGGCCTCGTAGCCGGGAACCAGCCGCTTGTAGCTGTTGGTCGTCGGGTTGGAGAACGCCAGGATCGCCGGGGCGTGGGCCAGCAGGCCGCCGATGTACCAGCGGCCGAGATCGGAGAACCCGGCATAGCCGGCCTCGTCGTAGAACAGCGGCTCGCCGCCCTTCCACAGGCTCTGGTGCGTGTGCATGCCCGACCCGTTGTCCTGGAACACCGGCTTGGGCATGAACGTGGCCGTCTTGCCGTACTGATGGGCCACGTTCTTGACCACGTACTTGAACAGCATCAGCTTGTCGGCCATGCGGGTGAGCTCGTCGAACCGCACGTCGATCTCGGCCTGCCCGGCCGTGCCGACCTCGTGGTGCTGCAGCTCGACCTCGATGCCCACCTGCTCCAGCGCCAGCATCATCTCGGTGCGCAGGTCCTGGAAGTGGTCCGCCGGCGGGAGGGGGAAGTAGCCCTCCTTGTAGCGGATCTTGTACCCGAGGTTCGGGTCCTCCTCGCGGGCGGTGTTCCAGGCGCCCTCGACGGAGTCGACGTGGTAGCTCGCCGAGTTCGAGTCCTGGTGGAACCGCACGTCGTCGAAGATGAAGAACTCGGCCTCGGGCCCGATGTAGCAGGTGTCGGCGATGCCGGTGGCCTGCAGGTGGGCCGCCGCCTTGCGCACCACGAACCGCGGGTCGCGGCTGTAGGACTCGCCGGTGAGCGGGTCGTGCACGAACGCGTTGACGGCCAGGGTCTTGCGGGTGCGGAAGGGATCGATGAACGCGGTGTCGGAGTCGGGGATCAGGATCATGTCCGACTCCTGGATCTCCTGGAAGCCGCGGATCGACGAGCCGTCGAACCCGAGACCTTCCTCGAACACCTCGGCCGTGAGCTGGCTCGACGGCACCGAGAAGTGCTGCATGAGGCCGGGCAGGTCGCAGAACCTCACGTCGACCACTTCGACGCCCTCGTCGCTGATGAGCTGCAGGACCTCGTCAGGCGTTCGTTCTTCCACGCTGGCTCCCTTCGACCACGGCGGCGGTCCGCCTGAGGGTCACGAGACGGAGATGCGCCCGCACGCTAACAAGCCGCCTCCGGCGCCGGGGGCCCGATCGGGGGTGAAAAATCGGAGAGGGACACCCCGAAGGGCGTCCCTCTCCGATTCCCCAGCAGGACATGGACGGGTGAGCGGTCAGCCCGCCGCGTCGGAGCAGATCGTGTCGACGATGAGCCGGGTCACCACGTACGGATCGCAGTTGGCGTTGGGCCGCCGATCCTCGATGTAGCCCTTCTTGTCGACCTCGACCTGCCACGGGATGCGCACCGAGGCACCCCGGTCGGATACGCCGTAGCTGTACTCGTTCCACGGGGCGGTCTCGTGCATGCCGGTCAGGCGGTGCTCGATCTCGGAGCCGTAGCCGGCGACGTGCTTGTGGGGGTCCTTGCCCAGCGCCTCGGCGGCCGCGATCACGGCGTCGTAGCCCTCGCGCATGGCCTTGGTCGAGAAGTTGGTGTGGGCCCCGGCACCGTTCCAGTCGCCCTTGACCGGCTTGGGATCGAGCGTGGCGGCCACGTCGAAGTCCTCGGCGATGCGGTAGAGCAGCCAGCGGGCGACCCACAGCTCGTCGCCCACCTGGGGCGGCGCCACGGGGCCGACCTGGAACTCCCACTGGCCGGGCATGACCTCGGCGTTGATGCCGGAGATGTGCAGCCCGGCGGTCAGGCAGGCGTCGAGGTGGGCCTCGACCACGTCGCGGCCGTAGACCTCGTCGGCGCCGACGCCGCAGTAGTAGCCGCCCTGGGGGGCGGGGAACCCGGTGGGTGCCGGGAAGCCGTAGGGGCGCCCGTCCTTGAAGAACGTGTACTCCTGCTCGATGCCGAAGATCGGCTCCTGGTCCTTGTACTTCGTCGCCACCTCGGCGCACGCGGCGCGGGTGTTGGAGACGTGCGGCGTCATGTCTGTGTAGAGCACCTCGCACAGCACCAGCACGTTGTCGCCGCCGCGGATCGGGTCCGGGCAGGAGAACACCGGCTGCAGCACGCAGTCGGACTTGTCGCCGGGCGCCTGGTTCGTGCTCGACCCGTCGAAGCCCCAGATCGGCAGCTCGGCGCCCTCTTCGAGGATCTTGGTCTTCGACCGCAGCTTCGCTGTCGGCTCCGTGCCATCGATCCAGATGTATTCGGCCTTGTACGCCATCGGGGAGTCCGTCCTCCGGTTCATAGGGATGACCAGTACCGGAAGGGGAGCGTGGCAGCGGGCAGTTTCCGACCTGTTGCTCGAATGTGAACGCACTGTGAACCGGAAAGTCCCAGCTTGCGGGTCCGGCGGCCGCGTCCCAACATCTCTGCCATGGACAGCTCCGAGCGCCAGAGAGAGTACGTGCTCCGCACGGTCGAAGAGCGGGCGGTACGGATGATCCGCCTGTGGTTCACCGACGTCCTCGGCCAGCTCAAGTCGTTCGCGATCTCGCCGGTGGAGCTGGAGGGCGCCTTCGAGGAGGGCATGCGGTTCGACGGCTCGTCGATCGACGGCTTCTCCCGCGTCCAGGAGTCCGACGTCCTGGCCCGGCCCGACCCCAACAGCTTCGAGATCCTGCCGTGGGCCGACGCCGGCGGCGTGGGCACGTCGGCCCGGGTCTTCTGCGACATCGTCAACCTCGACGGCAGCCCCTTCGAGGGCGACCCCCGCCAGGTGCTGCGGCGCCAGCTCGACCGGGCCCGCGAGAAGGGCTTCAGCTTCTACACCGCCCCGGAGATGGAGTTCTTCTACCTCGCCAGCAGCGACCCGTCGCAGCCGCCCCAGGTGCTCGACAACGCCTCGTACTTCGACCTCACCACCGCGGACGTCGCCACCGACCTGCGGCAGCGCACCATCCACACGCTGGAGGCCATGGGCATCCCGGTGGAGTACAGCCACCACGAGGACGCCCCGAGCCAGCACGAGATCGACCTCCGCTACACCGACGCGCTGACGATGGCGGACAGCGTCATGACGTTCCGGCTGGTGGTCAAGGAGGTGGCGCACGAGGCCGGCGTGCACGCCACGTTCATGCCCAAGCCGCTCTCGGGCGTCCAGGGCTCCGGCATGCACACCCACCTCTCGCTGTTCGAGGGCGACACCAACGCCTTCTACGACCCCGGCGACGACTACGGACTGTCCAAGGTGGCCCGCGGCTTCATCGCCGGCCTGCTCACCCACGCCAAGGAGATCACCGCCGTCACCAACCAGTGGGTCAACTCCTACAAGCGCCTGGTGGTGGGCTACGAGGCGCCGATCTACACGGCCTGGGCCCGCAACAACCGGTCGGTCATCGTGAACGTCCCGCCGATCAAGCGGGGCAAGCCGGAGAGTGCCCGCCTGGAGTTCCGGGCCCCCGACCCGGCCTGCAACCCCTACCTCGCGTTCGCCGTCATCCTGGCCGCCGGGCTGCGGGGGGTCGAGGAGGGCTACGAGCTCCCTCCCGAGACGGCCGTCAACCTCTACCAGCTCACCGCCGAGGAGCACCTGGCGGAAGGCATCGACAGCCTGCCCCAGTCGCTCGCCGAGGCGCTCGACATGATGGAGCGCTCCGAACTGGTCGCCGACGCCCTCGGCGAGCACGTCTTCGAGTGGTTCATCCGCAACAAGCGGAACGAGTGGATGGACTACAAGACGCAGGTGACGCAGTTCGAGCTCGACCGCTACCTCGGTCGATTGTGAAAGTCTGAGCGGGCGACGACCGACAGTGCCGATGGAACCCCTCCTGATCTACCCCGACCCTGTCCCCCCGGAGCTGGCCCAGGCGCTCGACCTTGCCGGCTATCCGTGGAAGCCGGTGGGTGACGAGCGCTCCGCCGTGCGGTCCGAGCCGGACGACGGCTGGGCCGGCGCCGTGATCGTGGCGGCCAACGACCCCGACGGGGCCTTCGCCCTGTGCCGGGCCCTGCGCAAGCGCGACCTGCCGCTGGAGCCGATGCTGCTGCTGGTGTCGGGCGCCCAGCTCGGTGACCTCGAGCTGCGCGAGGACCTGTTCGACGACTTCTGCCTGTACCCGTTCCAGCCGCTGGAGCTGGAGGCCCGGCTCAAGCACCTGTTCTGGCGGACCGGCCGGGGCACCCGCCCGGAGCTGGTCGAGTACGGGCCGCTCGTGCTCAACCTGGAGACCTACCAGGCGGCGATCGAGGGCAACCCGCTCGACCTCACCTACATGGAGTACGAGCTGCTCAAGTTCCTGGCGTCGCACCCCGGGCGGGTGTTCACCCGCGAGACGCTGCTCAGCCGGGTGTGGGGCTACGAGTACTACGGCGGGGCGCGCACGGTCGACGTCCACATCCGGCGGTTGCGGGCCAAGCTGGGCGAGGAGCACGCCAACCTGATCCAGACCGTGCGCTCGGTCGGCTACCGGTTCGGCCAGTCCCGCTGGGGGGTCTGAGCCCGCGGGCGCCTGCGGCGCGGCGGAGGCGCCCTACCGTCGGCGGGCGCCTCAGCGGTTGAGGGCGATCAGCTCGCTGCCCTCGTTGCGCTGCTCGGCGTCCTCCTTGAGGGTCCAGCCCAGGGCGGCCGCGGCGAGGCCGCCGGAGAGCAGCACGCCGACGGGGATCACGACCACGATGGCGATGATGACGAGGAGA
>DASSGC010000108.1:0-5666 GCA_035693765.1 Acidimicrobiales bacterium | reverse complement strand
GTCGCCCATCGGGCCCGCGAGCACGTCGCCGCCCGCCGGCCCCGCATGCAGGTCGACCGGGCCGAGCAGCAGGAGGCCGTCGAGCGGTTCCTCGACGCCCTGCAGAGCGGCGACCTGCACCGCTTGCTCGAGGTGCTCGCTCCCGACGTCGTCCTCGTCGCCGACGGTGGGGGAGTCGTACTGGCGGCCCGGCGGCCGATCGAGGGTGCCGACCTGGTGGCGCGCTTCCTGTCGGGGTTCGCCACCGTGGCACCAGGCGCGCACCTGGACGCCGTGGTCCTCAACGGTGCGCCCGCATTCCGGGTCGACCTCGACGGCGCGGCCGACACCGCGGTCAGCGTCGTGGTCCAGAGCGGTCGCATCTCCCGCATCTATGCCGTGCGCAACCCACAGAAGCTGGCACGGCTCGACGCCGAGACGCTGCTCACGCGCTAGCACGGCCGCGAGGACCACGCGCCGACCAGCCAGCCTCGGCCGCGTAACCGCGCTCCCACAGCGTGCGGCCGGGGATGTCGAAGTTGGTGGGAAGTACGACGCCCCGTCGCTCCGCTTCAGAGGCGAGTGCGGTGAGTTGTGGTCTGGCCGCGACCGACGCTCCGGTGGTGATCGAGACGAGGTCGACGAGATCCTTGTAGCGCGTGGATGGTCGCTGTTGTTCGCCGTAGAGCAGGAAGGTGGCGACGACCTTGTCGGCGATGTGGTCGACCAGCGGGTAGACGCGGTAGCCGTGCTGCTCGACGTCGGGCATGGCGACTCGTGTGAGCGGTGGCGTCGGCTCGGGCTCGCCGGTCATGCGCAGGTCCGAGCCGACAAGGTCGATGTGGAATTTCGCCCATTCGGTGGGGCCGACGTAGGCGGTTGTTGGCAGGCGCACACCAGCGTCACCGTCACCTACTGGACGACCGGCGCCGATCTCGAACCTGAACCAGTCGCCGATGTCGCTGCCGGCGGCCTCTCGCAGCTCAGCTTCGGCCACCTCGCGGGCATGCGCGCGGTACACGTCGACATCGACGGTCGCCCGCATGCCGAGGTCGCGGGCCAGGAGAGCGGCGGCGCCTTTGACGATCCACCCGTCGTCGATCGTGTAGAGGCGCTCGAGCAGACGGTCGTAGGCGAACTGGCGCTGGAGGTGCGGTAAGGCCCACCGGCTGCCCGCAGCGATGGTGCGCAGCCGGTCAGTGAGTGCGCGGCGGAACGCGCCGGGGTTGCCGTAGCCGGCCTGCTCGCGCTTCACCGGACAAGGTCCTTCGGACCGGCTCGTTCGGCACGCTCACGGTCGGCGTGTGCCCTCGCCTCGCCGATCCATCGCGACGTGCTCGGGTCGCCGACAGCTCCGGCCGCGTCCCCGACCGGGACGCCATCACCAACCTCGCCTTCCTGCCCTTCGGGGCCGGCGTCCGCCAGTGCATCGGCTTCGCGCTCGCCCAGATGGAGATGCAGCGCATCATCAGCCGCCTGGCACAACGACTCGACCTGGAACCCGCCTTCACCCAGCCCCCGCCACCCGAGGGCATGGTCACCTCTGGCCCCCACGGCGGCGTCCCGGCCATGCCCCACCCGGCGTCCCGCCCCGCCCAGCCGTAGATCCCCGAGGCGGGCAGCACGCGCCGGGCACCACCGCGCTCGCGCCCCCTCGGGTGGCGCCGAAGCGCTGCACGAGCCGGCGGTGGCGGTGCTCGAAGAGGAAGCGCACCACCCGGGCAGCCAGCGGGCGCAGCACCCCGAGCCGCGGCTCCACGACGAGGTGGTCGGTGACCGTGCACGTGCCGTCGCCCTCGTCGACGAGGCGCCGCTCGTGGCGCCAGCGGCGCTGCATCCACGAGGTCGACTCCTCGTCGAAACCCTCCCCGTCGATCACCGCTTCGAGGCAGAGCGCGTGGCGGTCGAACGGGAGCACCCGGCCGGCCAGCAGCCAGCTGTGGAACGCCACCTCACCCATCGGCACCGGATGGTCGTCGAGCGACTGCAGGTGCCGGGGGTGGGTCATGCGCACGTAGGGCGCGAGCTCGGCGTTGACCCCTGCCATGGTCGACACGACCGCCCACACCTCGGCGCGCGGGACGGTCACCCGGGTGGCGAAGCGGAGGTCGACGGGCTCGGCGATCTCCGCATGCTACGGGCCGGTCGCAGGCTGACCGTCGGTCAGGGAAGGGCGGCCACGCGTTCGGCGACGATCTCGTCCGTGGCGAGGTCCTCCACCGCCGTGGACGCTCGCCGCAGCCCCTCGGCCAGCGCCTCCGCCGGGTGCAGGCCGGCCCACAAGATCGTCAGGGCGACGGAGTCCCACGAATCGTGGACGAAGTAGCGGTAGTCCGCCCACGCCTCCTCGAAGGTGGGCGGCTCGGCGACGCCGTGGGTGGCGAGGCCGTCGAGGTAGCGCTGGATCAGCGCCTTCTCGTTGGCGCGGCGGGTGTCGACGTCGAGGCCGCCGATCATGAAGTAGGTGAGCTCACGCATGCCACGGGTGCTGAAGATCACCTGCCAGTCGAGCAGGCCGGCGCGGCCGTCGGGCAGGGCGTAGGTGTTCCCGACGTGGGAGTCGCCGTGGACGAGGGTCTGCGGACCGTCCTCCCACGTGCGGTACAGGGCGATGTCGTCGGCGTTCAGCAGCTCGAGCATCCGCCGCACCCGCGGGCTCAGGCCGCGCTGGTCGGCCTGGGCGAGGAACTTGCGCCGGGTGCGCCGGAACTGGCTGGCCAGCAGGCTGAACCCCGGGCGCCCGGTCATCGGGGCGACCCAGGAGAGATCGGCCTTCAGGCGAGGCGAGCACCAGTACGCCGCGTGCAGCTCGGCGAAGACGTCCATCAGCGCCCCGGCGTGCCCGACCGTCGCTGCCTCGCCGGACATGATCGGTTCGGCGCCGCGCTCGAGCAGGTCCTCCAGCACGAGCATGAACCGGGCGCCGTGGCTGGCCTGGGCGTGGTGTGCGATCGGCGCGATCTCACCGAGCGAGGGCCGCACCTGGTCGTAGAACTTCACCTCGTTGGTGGCCATCCAGAGGGCGGCGACCATCGTGCGGTTCTTCGGCGAGGGCGAGGTGGCCTTCAGGAACAGGCTGGCTGGCAGGCCCGCCTCTGCGCCCGCCTCGTTCCAGGTCAAGGCCAGGCGCCGGCGATCAGTCGTACCCGAGGTGCCGCCACGGTCCTCCATGGCGATGATCCGCGCGCCCGGGGTCCCGGCCGCCAGGACGTTGCCCAGCCAGCCCTGGTCGACCTCCGCGACGGTGCGGGGCTTCGGCGCCGGAGCCCACGGCGACAGCGCCATGGCGACCTGACCCAGCGCTCCGATGGTTGCCGCGATGCTCATGCCAGAGTCCCCCTCGTTCGATCCAAAGCATCCTATTTCGGGCACTCTTTTGTTGCACGTCGAGTTCGGCGCAGGGCCACGTCGAGTTCGCCGCGTCGATTAGCACACCCTTTCGGGGTGCAGGCCCTTGACAGCCCCGGGGGTATGAGAACATCATTTGCAATATGACTGAGACCAAGCTCTGGGCGAACTCGGGCGATTCGCACATCATCGAACCCCCCGATCTCTTCGATCGCCTGCCGGAGCATCTCCGGGAGAGGATGCCCCGCACGGTGAAGGACCCGAGCGGGGACTTCGAGACGATCTACGTCGACGGCCAGGAGTTCCGCCGGGAGCTGCCGAAGCCGAAGCCCGGCAGGCAGCCGAACAAGGGCGTGGGGGGTGGCGTCGGCATCGGTGCCCGTCCCAAGGAGTCCACCGACGAGGAGTTCTTCGAGCGGATGTTCGGCGGTCAGGACCCGGCCGCCCGCCTGAACGACCTGAGCGACGAGGGCGTGTGGGGCGAGGTCATCTACCCGTCGCTCGGCATCTGGACCTTCAACATCCGCACCCCCGAGGTGGTGAAGGCCGGTGCCCGCCTGCTCAACGAGTTCGCGCTGGACTTCCAGGACAACTCGCCCCGCTTCGTGTGCGCGGCGTCCGTCCCGCTCGTCGACGTGGACGACGCCGTGGAAGAGATCCACCGGGCGGCCGGCGCGGGCTTCCACGCCGGGTTCCTCCCCGTACGCCCACCCATCGGGCGCCCCGACTGGAACCAGGACGAATGGAAGCCCATGTGGCAGGCGTTCGCCGAAACGGGGATGGTCATCGCGTTCCACATCGGCACCGAGCCCCACGACCCCACCCAGCGGACGGGCGTCTACCACCGGGGGCCGGGTGGGGCGGTCCTCAACTACGTCGAGACCACCTACGGCGGGCAGCGAGCCGTCACGCAGCTCATCGCCTGCGGCGCCCTCGACCGGCACCCCGAGCTGCGTGTCCTCGTCTCCGAGGGTGGCGCGACGTGGGGTCCGTTCATCGCCGACCGCATGGACGAGGCCTACCGCCAGCACGGCGCCGGGGTGCGGCCCACGCTGTCGAAGCTGCCCAGCGAGCACCTCTACGAGCAGGTGTACGCGTCCTTCCAGCACGACTCCACCGCCCCGGCCGCCAACTGGGCGATGGGCTGGCGGAACGTGATGTGGGGCAGCGATTACCCCCACTTCGAGGGCACGTTCGGCCACACCCAGAAGACGCTGCACGAGCTCTTCGACGGGGTGGACCCGGAGGTCAGCCGCCGCATCCGCATCGGCGCCTTCCAGGAGCTGTTCCCGCACGTGCCGGCTCCGCCGGCCGACGGCCAGGAGACGCCCGAGGGCTGAGGGGCGTGCGCCGCCCTGGCGGGTCGCGCGTAAGAGTATACTCTTTAACGAAGCGCGATCAGGCCGAGCTGAGGAGGCTCCCGAGCATGTCCACGACGTCTGCCGAGTTCGAGAAGGCCACCGACTACTCCTTCAAGGAGGAGGACATCGAGCGGGCCAAGGCGCTCGTCGGCCGCTACTCGGCGTCGACCGCGAGGGAGCACCTCACCGTCGCCACCCACGACGCGATGCGGAACTTCGCTCGCAGCTACGGCGACGACAACCCGCTCTTCAACTCCGAGACCTACGGCGAGTCGACGCGGTGGGGCGGCCAGATCGCGCCGCCGATGATCCCGATCGCCCTCAACAAGCCGCTCTACGAGGACCCTCCCGCCGAGCGGATCAAGCGGCCGTCGTTCCGCGGCATCCACGTCTTCGTCTCGGGCAGCACCTGGAACTGGTACCAGCCGATCCACGAGGGCGACCAGCTCCTCAGCTTCGGCGGCACCGAGTCCGTCGTGGAGAAGAAGTCGGAGTTCGCCGAGCGGTCGCTCCTCGTCACCTACATCAGCGTGAAGATGAACCAGCGGGCCGAGATCGTGGCGGTGTCACGCACCCTGGCCATCCACACCGAGCGCAAGACCGCCCGGGAGAAGGGCAAGTACGCGGCCATCGAGCCCGCCACCTACACCGACGAGGACATCGAGAAGCTCGATGCCGTCTACGCCGCCGAGCAAGCCCGCGGCAGCGAGAAGCGGTGGTGGGAGGACGTCTCGGTCGGTGACGTCATCCCGCCGATGGCCAAGGGCCCGCTCACCGAGACCGACATGATCGTCTTCCACGCCGGCGGCTACGGCTTCGTGCCCTACGCGCCGTGCTCGAACCGCATCGCCTACAAGAACCGCCAGCGGATCGCCCCGTTCTACGTGAAGAACGAGCACGGCATCCCCGACGTCGCGCAGCGCGTCCACTGGGACTCCGCCTGGGCCCAGGCGATCGGCAACCCGATGGCCTACGACT
>DASSGC010000107.1:0-2428 GCA_035693765.1 Acidimicrobiales bacterium | reverse complement strand
CGTCGACGGCGAGGCCTGGGACCTGGGCTCCGACACGCTGGTCGCGGCGGCGAGCCCGCGCACGCACGGCGCCCTCCTCGCTCTCATGCCGGACGTGGCGTAGCCGCCCGTCTCGCCGGGGACGGGTACGCGGTCGCGATCAACGGGCTGCACGGGGACGGCCACGCCGCCGGCTCCTGGCGCGCGCATTCGCCGCCAGAACGAGAGCGTCCGGGGCGAGCGCCGGCCATGCCCGGCTGAGATGATGCGGGGCGATGGCCGATCCGCACGACGACGGGGGCGTGTTCACCGTCACCCGCGACGGCGACGTCGTGCTCACCGTGCACGTGCAGCCGGGCGCCGGCCGGGAGGGGGTCGCCGGGCGGCACGGCGACGCGCTCAAGCTCCGGGTGACGGCACCGGCGGTGGGCGGGCGGGCCAACGAGGCGGTCCGGCGGCTCGTCGCCCGCGAGCTCGGGGTGCGGCCCGCCGCGGTCGAGCTCGTCGGTGGGGCGTCGAGCCGCCGCAAGCGGCTGCGCCTCGTGGGAGTGGACCGACGGATGGTAGCGAGCTGGTTGGCGGGGGTGACCGGAGGCTGAGGGCGCCGGCCGGCGTATGCGCAGGTCCCGGGCCGACTTGTTGCATATCGGTGACAACAGGGTCGTCGCTGGTTACATTCGCCGGAAGGGACGGTCGTCGCACAAGGGGCCGACCGACACGAGCTGGGGAGCATCGTTGGGGACGATCCGGGGCCGTACCGCGCTGGCCAGAGGGATGGTGGTCGTGGCGGTGGCCACCGCCATGCTGCACCCGGGCGTCGGTGCCGCCCAGGAGCCCGACGCCGAGTCGCAGCGCGACGACGTCCGCGCCCAGCAGGCCGAGGTCGCGCTCGAGGTCGACGTCCTCACGGCCGACAACGTCCAGATCCAGGCGGCGCTCGCCGAGCTCCAGACCAACGTCGCCGCCAAGCAGACCGAGCTGGCCGACGCCCAGGCCGTCCAGGCGGCCGCGGATACGGCCGTGGCCGACGCCACGGCCGCCGTCACCGCCGGCCAGGAGCGCGTCGCCGAGCTCGACGCCGCCGCCGACGAGCTGGTCGTCGAGGCCTTCGTCAACCCGCCCGCCGACAGCGGCCTCGACCTGTTCCGCGCCGGGACGCTCACCGAGGCGGCCGTGAAGCGATCGCTCGTCGAGCTGGGTGCCGAGCACGACGCCAGCGTGCTGGCCGAGCTGGAGATCGCCCAGGCCCAGCTCGTCCTCGACAAGGACGCCAAGGAGGACGCGGCGGCCGAGGCGCTCACCGCCGCCGAGACCGCGGCCACCGCGCTCGCCGACGTCGAGGCGGCGCTCGCCCAGCAGCAGACCTTCGCCGCCGAGGTCGAGGCGCGGCTGGAGGCCAAGCTCGCCGAGGCCGAGTCGCTCAAGGCGATCGACGCCGCCCTGTCCGACCAGATCGCCCGCGAGCAGGCGGCCGTGGCCGCCTCGCTCCCGGCCGGCGGATCGGGCAGCGGCAGCAGCAGCATCCTGCCGGTGCCCGGCGGCCTCGCCACGGTGAGCTGCCCGGCCGGCGGCTCGATCACGGTGGCCGGCGACATCGCCGCCAACCTGGCCGCGCTGCTGGAGGCGGCCTACGCCGACGGGATCGTGTTGTGCGGCGGCGGCTACCGCGACCCGGAGGCCCAGATCCAGCTCCGCCGCGAGCACTGCGGCACGTCCGACTACGCGATCTACGAGATGCCCGCGTCGCAGTGCGACCCACCGACGGCCCGCCCCGGCACGTCGATGCACGAGCAGGGCCTGGCCGTCGACTTCACCTGCAACGGCGGGGGCACCGTGTCGTCGGGCAGCAGCTGCTTCACGTGGCTGTCGAACAACGCCAACGACTACGGCTTCTACAACCTGCCGACCGAGCCCTGGCACTGGTCCGTCAACGGCAACTGAGCCCGCCGGTCTGCGCAGCTAGTGCCGTGTCCATGAACGTTCGACTCGGCCTGGCGGGGCGCAAACGGTTGTGGACACGGCACTCGGCTCAGACGGGCGCCTCGAGCGGCAGCCGCGGGGTGCGCGGCGGGTACGCCTGGGCGTGGTCGCGCAGCTCGCCGACCAGGTCGTCGCGCACGCCGGCCAACGCCGGGTCGTCCCAGCGGTTGACCCGCTGGAGCGGGTCGTCGGCCAGGTCGTAGAGCTCGCCCTCGCTGCCGTCGTGGACGGTCCCCGGCCCGTAGGTGGTGCACACCCAGCCGGCGCGCGTCACGGTCCGGAGGTGGACGGCGACCCCCAGCAGCTCGCTGTCCCACTCGGTGAGCACGCGGCCGTGGCCCCGGGCCTCGGCATCGGCGTCGTCAACCGGGAGCGCCGAGCCCTGCATCCAGTCCGGGCTCTCCAGACCCGCGGCCTCGAGGAACGTGGGCGCCAGGTCCACCAGGCCGACCGGCGTCGTGACGGTGGC
>DASSGC010000106.1:0-4734 GCA_035693765.1 Acidimicrobiales bacterium | reverse complement strand
CCGTCGGCCTCCTCGGCCCGCTGGTGGGCGGCGCGACGGCGCTCGTGGTCGGTGTCCGCCGCAGCCGCGACCGGCGGCGGCTGCTCTCGACCCCGGCGCCGTACGCCGGCGCGTACGGCGGCTACTCGCCGCCCCCGGGCTTCGGTCCGCCGCCGCCCCCGCCCCCCGGCGAGTCCCGGTTCGCCCGCACCGCGCCGCCCGGTGCGGCCGATCCGCCGTCGCTGCGCGCGAGGGTCGACTGGTCCTCCGGCGACGTCCCGCTGCCCTGGCGGTCCGAGCGGCCGTGAGGACCGCGCCCCGGGGCCCGGCGCTCAGAGGCCGAGCGGATAGGGAGCTCGCCACGGCCTACGCGTGGGGATTTGGCGTGGAAGCCCCAGCTCCACAGCTCGGCCGACCGGCAGCGCGGCGCGGTGACACGCGCCGGCGTGACCTATCCGCTCGAGTCCTCAGTCGTTGCCGTGCAGCTCGGCGTTGAGCTCGACGCTCGGCACCCGCGACAGCACCTCGACCGCGCCCGTGGTGCTGTTCCGCCGGAACAGCAGGCCGTCGTGGCCGCTCAGCTCGACCGCCTTGCGCACGGTGCCGTCGGGCAGCGTGACCCGGGTGCCCGCCGTGACGTAGAGGCCGGCCTCGACCACGCAGTCGTCGCCGAGCGAGATGCCGATGCCGGCGTTGGCCCCGAGCAGGCAGCGCTCGCCGACGTGGATGACCTCCTTGCCCCCGCCGGAGAGCGTGCCCATGATCGAGGCGCCGCCGCCGAGGTCGGTGCCCTCGCCGACGACGACACCGGCGCTGATGCGCCCCTCCACCATGGCCGGGCCGAGGGTGCCGCTGTTGAAGTTGACGAAGCCCTCGTGCATCACGGTCGTCCCGTCGGCGAGGTGGGCGCCGAGCCGCACCCGGTCGGCATCGGCGATGCGGACCCCGGTCGGGATCACGTAGTCGGTCATGCGGGGGAACTTGTCGAGCCCCTGCACCTGCACGGGTGTCCCGGCGAGGCGGAGGGCCAGCCGGATCTGCTCGAAGTCCTCGACGGGGCACGGCCCGACCGACGTCCACACGACGGTGTTGAGCAGCCCGAACAGGCCGTCGAGGTTGGCGCCGTGGGGCGTCACCAGGCGGTGCGACAGCAGGTGGAGGCGCAGGTAGACGTCGTGCGTGTCGACGGGCGGGTCGTCGAGCGCCTCGATGAAGGTGGCGACGGCCACCCGCTCGACCCGCCGCACGGGGTCCGGGCCGCAGGCCCCGGCGACGTCGACGCCGAGCTGGCCCGAGGCCGTCTCGGGGGACAGGTGGGTCGAGCCGGGGGCGGACGCCGCGCCCATCTCGCCGGCCGCGGCCCGGACGACGTCGGGCGCCGCCAGCGACGGGGACGGGTACCAGGTGTCGAGGACGCGCCCGTCGGGGGTCAGGGTGGCCAGCCCGACGCCCCAGGCGCCGCGAGGAGTGGAGGTGTCGCTCACGGCGAGCAACCGTATTCGGGCCGGAGGTCCGAGGCGACACGGCTCCCGTAGCCTGAACCCTCGTGACCGACCTGCTGACCGCCACGGCCGAGCTGGTGGCGATCCCGTCCGAGAGCCACGCCGAGTCCGCCCTGGCCGACCACGTCGAGCAGCGGCTGAGCGCGCTCGACCACCTGGCGGTCGATCGCCTGGGGGACAACGTCGTCGCCCGCACCGGCCTCGGCCGGGGCTACCGGCTCGTCGTCGCCGGCCATCTCGACACCGTCCCCGCCAACGGCAACGCGACGCCGCGGGTCGACGGCGACGTCCTGTGGGGCCTGGGCGCAGCGGACATGAAGGGCGGCCTCGCCGTCATGCTCGACCTGGCCGCGGCGGTGCCCGACCCTGCGGTGGACGTCACGTGGGTGTTCTACGCGGGCGAGGAGGTGGCCGCCGCCCACAACGGGCTCGGCCACCTGTTCGCCCAGCGGCCGGATCTGGTGGCGGGCGATGCCGCGGTGCTGGGTGAGCCGACCGACGCGGCGCTCGAGGTCGGCTGCCAGGGCACGATGCGCATCCAGGTCACGCTGGCGGGCGCACGGGCCCACACCGCCCGCCCTTGGATGGGCCGCAACGCCCTCCATCGGGCCGGGCGGGTGCTGTCCGCGCTCGGGGACTACGAGGGCCGGCGGCCGGTCATCGACGGCTGCGAGTTCCGGGAGGCGATGCAGGCGGTGTTCGTGGAGGGTGGCGTGGCGGGCAACGTCGTGCCCGACCGCGCCGTCGTGACCATCAACCACCGGTTCGCGCCCGACCGCTCGATCGACGAGGCGCGAGCGCATGTCGAGGCCGTGCTCGCTCCCCACCTGGACGACGGTGACGTGGTCGAGGTGGTCGACGTCGCCGGTGCGGCGCTGCCCGGCCTGACCCATCCGCTTCTCGCCGCGCTGCGTGACCGGAGTGCCCTGCCGGTGCGGGCCAAGCTCGGGTGGACCGACGTCTGCCGGTTCGCGGCGGCCGGCATCCCCGCCACCAACTTCGGTCCCGGCGACTCGCGGCTGGCCCACAACCGGGATGAACGGGTCGACCGGGCGTCTTTGGCCGCGGTCCACTCGGCACTGCGCGACCTCATCCGCACGGGGGTCTGACGCGCCCCGGACTACAGCCGCCGGAGCACCGTGACCACACGCCCGAACACGGCGACCTCACCCGGTCCGAAGCGCATGGGGCTGAGTCGGGCGTTGGCGGGCACGAGCACGACCTTGTCGCCGTCACGACTGAACGTCTTGACCGTCGCCTCGTCGCCGGGGATGCCGGCGATGACGACGTCGCCGTCGTCCGCCGTCGTCTGCGAGCGGCAGACCACGAAGTCGCCGTCGAGGATGCCGGCGTCGATCATCGAGTCGCCCCGCACCCGCAGCATGAACAGGTCGCCCTCGCCGGTGAAGTCGACGGGGAGCGGCAGCAGCTCCTCGACGTTCTCCTGGGCCAGCACGTCGGTGCCGGCCGCGACGTCGCCGACCAGCGGGACGTGGCGCACGGGCCGACGTTCGACGACGGCGTCGGAGTTGGGATCCCACCGCACCTCGATCGCCCGTGGCTTGGTGGGGTCGCGGCGGAGGTAGCCACGCTTCTGCAGCGCGGCGAGGTGGGCGTGCACCGTCGACGGCGACGTGAGCCCGACGGCCTCGCCGATCTCGCGCACCGAGGGTGGGTAGCCCCGGTCACGCATGTGCTGCTCGATGATCTCGAGCACCTCGCGCTGGCGAGGCGTCAGCGCCTGCGGTGTGGACATGGTCGGCTCGCTCCCTTGGTGGACGGCGGCCCGTACGGGCGAACGCGCGTTCTGGGGCGGGAAGGTACCACCGGCGATGATGGATGGCAAACACCCGTTCGACGAACCGGTTGACGGCGAACACCGGTTCGTGGTTGGGTGGAGACGAACGGGCGTTCGGTCGCGTTCGTGGCGGCGTGGTGCTGCTGCGGCGCCGCCGGCCGGACGCCTCGGATCTCCGAAACTGTCACACCCCGCCAGGAGACTCGGGCCATGGTCGCAATCCACGTCCCCCACGCACGAGACCACGAGCGCCCGGGGGCGCCGCGCGCCGGCGCCCGACCGCTGGTGGCGGTCCCGGACCGGCTGCCCGACCGGGCGACGCGCGTCCGCCGCCGCCGCCTCGCGCTGCTGATCGTCATGGTGGCGCTCGCCGTCGCCGTCATGGCCGTGGGACGCGCCACGGCGGCACTTGTCGACATCGGTGGTGGCGCACGACCCGAGCCGATCACGGCCGATCCCGCGGCGCCCGTCGCCGGCGGGGTGTACGTGGTGCAGCCGGGTGACACGATGTGGTCGATCGCCACCCAGGTCGCACCCGACGACGATCCGCGGGCCGTGGTCGACGCGCTGCGCGACGCCAACGGCGGGTCCGACCTGCAGGTCGGCGAGCATCTGGTCATCGACGTGGGCTGATCAGGGCCTCGTCACCGCTTCCAGACCTCGGCCTCGGTGGTGAAGGCCGACGACCCCGGGCGATCGGGCGTGCCGCCGCGCTGGATCTCGCCGGGTACTCGGTAGCCATCGACCGTGATCGTGCCCGCCCCGCACGGCGCCAGCACGAGGCTGAGGCTGTGCGTGACCTCGCCCAGTGGGAAGTCGTCGGTGGCGAACGTGCGCCGGTCGAGCACGTCCGACATGTGCACGCGGACCCCGTGGGCCCGGGCCGTCATCCCGGTGGCGAGGTCGTTCTCCAGGCGCACGGGGGTGCGGACGACGACGGGATCGGGCCACGGCAACCCGGCGACCTCGGGGAAGAAGCGCACGAACTCGCGCTCCAGCCAGGTGGCCAGCTCGGGGTCCGCGCCGTAGACGTGGACCGCGCCGTCACGCCAGAGGATCAGGGCCGTGCCCCGGCCGAGCGGTGACCAGTCGACACGCCAGGTCGACGCGTAGGCGGTCACCGCGTCGCCGTCGAAGAGCTGCAGCCCCGGGTTGGCGCCGACGACGACGAGGTCGCGGGTGGCCGGGACGGGCTGCGCCTGGCGGCCGGGTGTCGCCGCGGCGCCGGCGACACCGGCGCCGCCCGCCAGGGCGGCTGCCGCGGCGCCGGCCATCGTGCGCAGGACGTGGCGCCGGTGGAGCACCGCCGCGGGTCGGGACATGGTGGGATCGGTCAGGTCCATCTCGTACCTCCTTCGGGGGTCCGTCGAGCGAAGTCCCGTCGCGCCTGCGGGGCGAGAGATTCGAGGTCCGTCGAACGGTCCCGGGTGCGGGGCGTACGGGTGGGACACTCGG
>DASSGC010000105.1:0-6912 GCA_035693765.1 Acidimicrobiales bacterium | reverse complement strand
CGCAGCAGCGACGCGACCGCCCTGGCCAGCATCCTCGAATGCCCCACCGACCAGGTACCCGCCAAGCTCGACGACCTAGGCCTCCGACTCACCCACTGACACCGCCGCACGTCACATGCATCGGCACCAGTCTGGCCGAACCGAGACCGCGCCGTGCCCAAACCCGGTGCAACCAGGCGCCCGGCCGGGGTGCGTTGAGAGAGCCCATAGGGGACGTGAGATGGTGTTCGACGAGCAGGCAGCGGCCGTTCGAGAAGGAGGGGGCGATGACCGATAACGAGGCCCCACACACTGCAGACGACGAGGCGATCCGGGCGCTGTGGACCCAGGCCTGCAACGCCTGGACCCGCGGTGACGCCCACGCCTACGGCGAAACGTTCACCCCTGACGTCGACTACGTGCCCTACGACGGCAACCTGGTCCGCGGCCGCCAAGCGGTGGTCGACAGCCACGACCGCCTGTTCCGCGGCGTGCTGACCGGCTCGGCGTTGGTCGGGGAGGTCGAGTCGATCCCCTACGTCCACCCCGACGTCGCCATCGTCCACACGATTGGGTCGGTGCTCATGCCATGGCGGTCGAAGCTGCCCAAGAGGCGCCTGTCGCGCCAGACAGTGATAGCGGTGCGCACCAGCGAGGGCTGGCGATTCACGGCCCTGCACAACACCCGGGTCCGCCCGGTGCGGATCCCCGAGCCCAATTCCTTGCCGTCACGAGCCTCCCGCGCAATGACCCGCCTGGGCCGGCGGGTAGGCGCCGGCCGGCACCGCGCCGACACCCAGCCCGAACCGCAGACGAGCTGACCCCAGACCGGTGCGGTCTCAGGGCGCGTGCACGTCTTGCGCGGGAGTGTCGTTCTGGGACGTCCTTCCAACGTCGACCTGGACGCCGGGCGCCTCGGCGTGGGCTTCTCAGCCCGTCCCGAACGCCGATTGTTCCGACCTCGTGATTGTTCGGACCTGAGCGCGAAGGGTCCTGCCTGGTCGCGGGATCGGCCGCGGCGAGGTCGGAGCAATCAGAGGCTGTCGAGGAAGGCGAGTAGCGGGTCGGGCGGCTGGTAGCGGCCGGGGCTCGTGCCTGGTGGGGTGACGCGGGCGATCGCTCGTTCTTTCTGGTTCATGTCGGCGTGCAGGTAGATGTGGGTGGTGGCGATCTGCTCGTGCCCGAGCCAGAGGGCGATGACGGCGGTGTCGATGCCGGCGTGGAGCAGTCGCATGGCGGCGGTGTGCCGGAGGGTGTGCATGGTGACGTGCTTGGGGCGCAGCGACGGGCAATTGGCGTGGGCGGTGGTGAGGTGACCGGCGAGGCGGTGTTCGATGGCGTCGTGGCTGAGGCGCGTCCCGGTGCGGGTCGGGAACAGCGGGTCGTGTGCCTCGCCGGCGTGCTCGGCGAGCCAACCGTCGAGCACGGCGACGGTGAGCCCGGTGAGCGGGGTGGCGCGTTCCTTGCGGCCCTTGCCCATGCAGCGGACGTGGGCGCCGGTGTCGAGGGTGATGTCGCTGCGGGACAGGGCGATGAGCTCGGAGATCCGTAGCCCGGTCTGGACGGCCAGGACGAGCATGGCGTGGTCGCGCCGGCCGGCCCAGGTGCCGCGGTCGGGTGCGGCGAGGAGGGCATCGACCTCGGGTTCGGTGAGCCAGGTGAGGAGTCGGCGTTCGTGGCGTTTGGTCGGGATGGCCAGCACCCGCTGGATGGTGGCGGCGTGTTCGGGGTGGTGGAGCGCGGCGTAGCCGAACAGCGAGTGGATGGCGGCGAGCCGCCAGTTGGGGGTGCGGGTCGTGTTGTGCCGGTCCTCTTCGAGGTGGTCGAGGAACGCGGTGATCAGCGGCGCGTCGAGGTCGGCGATGTCGAGCGCCGAGGGTGGCTTGCTGGTCTTGGCGGCCGCGAAGCCGAGGAGGAGCCGGAAGGTGCTGCGGTAGCCGGCGATGGTGTGGCTGGAGGCGTGGCGTTGAGCGATGAGCCGGTCGGTGAAGAACGCTTGCAGCACGGGTGCCAGCGCGGTCATGACGCGCCTGCCTCGTGCTGGTCGAGACGAGCGGCGGCGAGCTGCATCAGTTCCGGCACCGCCGACAAGTACCAGTATGTGTTGGCTGGCTCGACGTGGCCGAGGTAGGTGGACAGCACTGGCAGCAGGCTCGAGATGTCCGCCCCGTGGCGGTGCCCGTCGATGACGGTGCGCACCGCGAAGCTGTGGCGCAGGTCATGCATGCGCGGCTGGACGTTCTCGGTGCGCAGCCCGATCGCAGCGGTGATCTCGCGGAAGACGCTGTCGGCCTCGCCGCGCCGCAGCGGGCGGCAGGTGACCGACACGAAGAACCGGTCACAGCTCGCGTTGGGGCAGAGCCGATCCCGTGCGGTGGCGTAGGCGCCAAGCGCGGCGGTGACCGATGGGTGCAGGGGGACCAGCCGCATCCGGTCGAACTTGGCGTGCCGGATGGTGACCATGCCCTCGCCGAGGTCGACGTCGCTGCGGGTCAATGCGAACGCTTCGCCGAGCCGCATCCCGGTCGCAGCCAGCAGCCCGAGCAGTGTCCGGTAGGTGACCGCTCGCAGCGGCGGGTTCAGCCGCCGGGTTGCGCGCAGCACCTCGTCGATCTGGTCGGGGGTGTAGATGTAGGGCGCTGGGCGCCGCCGTGGGACGGCCAGCAGCCCCGGCGGCGGGATCTCGTGGGCGGGATCGACGGCGTGCAGGTAGCGGGCGAAGCCGCGCACGGCGCTGAGCCGGAACTCGACGGTGATCGGCTTGATCCCCTCCGGCAGGCGCGCCCACGCGACCGCCAACTCCACGGTCACGCTGGTGGCGCCGCGGGCCTCGAGGTAGGCGACAAAACCCGGCAGCACTTCGCCGTGGCGGCCGAGCTGGAAGCCCAGCCCGCGACGCAGCCGCAGGTAGTCAGCGAGATGCTCGGCCAGCGGGCTCACGCTCCCGCCCCCTTCGGCCAGGGACGGGCGATCGTGCGCAGCCGCTCCACATCAACCCGCGCGTACACGGCGGTCGAGCCCGGCGACCGGTGCCGCAGGACCTGACCGATCTCGGCCAGCGGAGCGCCGGCCCGCAACATGTCGGTAGCCGCGGTGTGACGCAGCCGGTGGGCACGAACCACGCCGAGCCCCGCGCGCCGCGCCGCCGAAGCGACGATGGCGGTCACCCCGCCCCTGGTCATGGCGACTTGCGGCGGTGTCACCCGCAGGAACACCTCGCGCACCGTCGCGTCCCGCGGGCGACCGCGGCGCAGATACGCAACGATCGCCTCGCCGACATCGGCGGGCAGCGGCAGCTGGTCCACCCGGCCGCCCTTGCCGTGAACCATGAGCTGGCCGGCCCGCCAGTCCAGGTCATCCAGCCGCAGCGCCGCGACCTCCCGGGCGCGCAGCCCGAGCCGCAGCATCAACACGATCACCGCGTAGTCACGCCGGCCGCTGCCGCGGCGCCGATCGCAGGCCCGCAACAACAGCCTGGCCTCCGTTGGAGTGATGCCCCGGGGCAGCAGCGACCGTCGCCGCCCCGGCACCGGCAGCGCCGCCGCCGACAGGTCACACTCGACGAGACCGACGAGATAGCAGTAGCGCAAGAACGAACGCACCGCGCACCCATAGCGCCGCACCGACGCTGGCGACCGATCGCCGACCTGGCCCAGCACCGCGTTCGACACGTCGGCTGCCGTCAACCCGCTCAGATCGCTCTCACCGCCATGCGCGAGAAACCGACGAACATCGGACACATAGGCCTCGACGGTCAACGCCGTCACGCCACGCTCGGTGCGCAGGTGGCCGACAAACCCGTCCACCAACCCCTCAGTCGACACAGCGCCGGCCCCACCCCATCTCGACATGTGCTTCCTCCTTCACCCGAAATCGGTGGAGGAAGCATCAGCCCCAGCAGCCGCGTTGTTCCGACCTACGGAACGCCCATTCCCTTACCAGCCGAGCCCGCCCGCGCTCAGGTCGGAACAATCACGAGGTCGGAGCAATCGGTGATCTGGACGTGCCGAGAAGCAAGGCGCGGGGGTGCCGGCGTCCGAGTCAGCGTCACGAGGGTGCCCCAGAACGACGCTCCGACGCACCGCGTACACGCGCCCCCAAACGCCGGGTCGAAGGCACCGTCGCTGAGAGTCCGCTCGGCGAGCGCCGCCGCCTGCAAGCGGTCGGAGAACCCGACCCGAACGACGGATATTCGTGCGTTGCAGCTGCGAGTGGGCGTAGCCGAACGTGCGCCCATAACGCTCAGGCCTGCCGCCGTTGGGGGTGCCCCACATCGCCGGCTCGGTGGCGAGCCGACAGCCTCGTTCCTCGACGGCCGCCAGCAGCGGCGCGTTGTTGTCGATCACCGGATCTCGGTCGCGGCTTCGACCAGACTGCGGGAGTGCACACGACCGGCATTCGATGGGTCGGCGTGGCGATCGACTGCGCCGACGCTGGACCGGTTGCCCGCTTCTACGAACGGCTGCTCGGCTTCGATGTGGGCGACTTCAAGCCGCCGCACGGGGCGCAGCTGTGGGATCCGGCGGGCGGCGTCCATCTCAACATTCAGGGCGAAACGTCATACGAGCCGCCGACGTGGCTGGAGCAGCCGGGTGAGCAGGCGAAGATGCTTCACTTCGAGGTGGCGGTTGCCGACCTTGAGGCGGCCGTCGCGACCGCACTGGAGGCCGGCGGCACGGAAGCGCCGTGGCAGCCGCCGGACCGGAACCGCGAGCGCATCCGCATCATGCTCGACCCCGCCGGTCATCCGCTCTGCTTGTTCCTCCCCGGCGAGTAGACGGCAGCGTCCCGGATCGCCTTCTCGGCGGTGTTGCTCAGGTGACAGTGATCGAGTAGCGCTGCGCGGCTTCGACGCTGAGCCCGAAGAGGTCGCAGAGGCGGCGGATGTCGCCGCCGGTGGCGTGGATCTCTTGGAGGATGCGGTCTTCGCGCAGCGCCTGGGGCCGGAGGTTCGTCTTGGTCCAGGGGAACTGTTTGCCGACGGGGGTGAGGCGCGGGCCGCTCTTGCGGGTCACGAACAGATGCGGGTTGATGCTCTGCGGCCAGGTCTTGGCCCGGTGATCCAGCCACGCCCGAAGACGGACGAGTACCGGATCGGCGAGTGGAATGGTCCGCCCGTCGAGGGCGAGTCGTCCGTCAACGACGTCGGTGAGCTTGAGGTTGGCGAGCTGGTTGGCGGTCAGGGCGTGGAATGCGACCAGGGCCACAGCCAACGCCGTGGCGGGGTCGGGCGAGTTGAGAGCTTGACGGATGGCGTCGGTGTCCAGCGGCAGGGGCACGGTGCCGTTCACCGGGGTAGCGGGCATGCCGCGGGTGGGGTTCTGGAAGATGAGCTTGCGGGCCTTGAGCACTCGGAACAGGGACCGCAGTCCTTGCTCGGCGAAGTTGCGTCGGGAGCCGCTTTCGGGCAGCGCGGCACGGATGTGTTCGGGGGTGATCTCGGCCAGTGACTGGTGTCCGGCGGTGGCCCAGGCTTCCAGGATTGGGCTGATGCCGAGGATGTGGAGGCGGGCCGTGTAGGGGTTTCGGGGCCGTCGACGGGGTGCCTGGGTGCTGCCGTTGATCATGACCTCGAGCCAGATCTCCAGCTGGGCTTTCATCGGTTCGGGCAGGGTGTGGGTCTTGCCGGCGAAGTAGCGCTCGAGATAGGAGGGCCGGTCGTCGTTGAGCAGCTCGGCCGCGGCGAGGACGTCGAGGGTGGCGGTGATGGTGACGTTGCCGCCGTAGCGGGGCAGCTGTTCGACGTCGGTGGCGTTGATCTTCGCCCCGGGCGTGGTCTGGAGGGCCTGCAACAGCCGCAGGGACCGGAGTACGTCGTAGGTGTGCTTCGTGGTCCACCCGTGGCGGGTGGCGTGGTCACGAACGATGTCGTTGCAGTGGCGGATCAGGTCGCTGTCAGCGACCCGGGCACGCTCGCGAATCACGGCGGGATCGGGCGTCATCTCGAACAGCACGAGCTGTTGCCACGGCAGAGGCTGGAACGGGTCTGGTGCCCGGCGAGTCGATTGGGGGTCGAGGGTCACTCGTGGTGTTCGGCGCCGTTGGAAGCGCATGTTGGCGAGATACAGCTGTTGGCCGTCGCGGTTGGCGGCGGCGAGGTTGGGGGCGCGGCCTGGTTCTTGGAGCATGCGGGCCTGATCGAGACACAGCCGGCACGCCCGCTGCTCGCCGATGCGGGTGGTTCGGCCGCAGTAGTCACAGTCACCGAGCGGGTAGTGGGTCTGCCACCAGCGGCAGCTCCAGCAGTGCCAGCTGAGCTGCCGGTATACGCCCCAAGCCAGACAGCCGCGGCAGGAGCCCGGGTGCAGTGGAGCGCCGGGGTGGCACGTGTCGCAGAGTCCCTCGCTGAAGTAGTGATCCGAGCCGCAGCTGCGGCATACGGGGGCCGTGAACGGCCCGCCGGGCAGGCACTCGTAGCAGAAGTCGACACGTGGCTTCACCCAGGCGACACGGCGGGTCTGGCAGGCGTTGCAGCGCGCTGGCGGGCGGGTCACAGGGGTGGCTCGGACTTCGGTTGGCCGAACCGCGGCGAGACCACCGGAGAAACGTGGTTCCCGTTGGCGGCCTGTTCACGCTGGGGTCGGCGGGCCGCGACCTTGTCCGGTTCCCGGATCAGCAGCTCGGACGGATCGCAGTCCAACACGGCGCAGATCACGTCCAGGTCATCGAGCCGGATCGAGGTCGGTGTCCCCGACCACAGGGCCGACATCTTGCCGGCACTGAACTCCAGGCCGGAATCGGCCAGCAGCCGGCGCATCTCGGTGGACTTCCAGATCCCGCGCTCGGCGGCCTTCAGCCGCAGGTTCCAACGCACAAGCTCACCCTCCTTCGGCGAAGCGGGTTTCCAGCCGCCGGTTGGCATCGACCCAGGCCTGTTCGATGTGGTCGTCCCGGACGTGGATGTAGCCCGATGTCGTCGCCAGCCACTGATGC
>DASSGC010000104.1:0-3933 GCA_035693765.1 Acidimicrobiales bacterium | reverse complement strand
GGGCCGGGGGGCCGGAGGGCGCGGCGCCCGGCTGCGGTGGCCCGGCGGGCGGTGGGCGGCGGTCGCGCTGCTGGTCGCGGCCGCGGCGACCGGGGCGGGCTACGGCGTCGTGGCGGCCACCGCCGGCGACCCGGCGGCGCCGGCCGCCCCCGCGCTCGGCCCGGGCACGGTGACCGTCCGGCTCGACGTCGAGCACTCGCTGTTCGCCCCGGTCGACCTGCGGGTCGTGGCCGGGACCCGGGTGCGGTTCGTGGTGGTGAACGGCGACCCCATCGCCCACGAGCTCATCGTGGGCCCGCCGGAGCTGCACGCCCGCCACGCGTCCGGCAGCGAGGGCGAGCACCCGTCGGTCCCGGGCGAGACGTCGGTGCCGGCCGGCGGCACCGCCATCACCACCCAGACCTTCGCCGAGCCCGGGACGGTCGAGTACGCCTGCCACCTCCCCGGCCACTACGAGTACGGCATGCACGGCGAGATCGAGGTCGTGCCCGCCTGAGGCCCGGGTGTCCGGCATGCGGGTCTCGGCGCCGGGTTCACGATGAGTGAGGCGGCGCGGGTCGAGGACGGGTCGTGCCCGCCGCCTGGGCGCCGCCCTAGCGTGGCCGCATGGACGCGAGCGGGACGGGGTCGACCACGGCGAAGCGGGGGCGGGTGCTGTGGTCGCCGCCGCCGGGCGCCGACCGGCGCACCCGCATCGGGCAGTACCTCCAGTGGCTGGCGGCCGAGCGGGGCCTGCGCTTCGCCGGCTACGAGGAGCTGTGGCGGTGGTCGGTCGCCGACCCGGACGCGTTCTGGGCCACCGTCTGGGACCACTTCCACATCTCGTCGACGACGCCGGTCGACACCGGGCGTCCCGGCGCGGCGCTGGCCGACGCGGCCATGCCCGGGGCGCGCTGGTTCCCCGGGGTCGAGGTGAGCTACGCGGCGCACGCGCTGCGGAGCGAGCCCGACGGTGCGGCGCTCGTGGGGCTGTCGCAGTCGCGGGGGCGGGTGGCGCTGTCGATGGGCGAGCTGCGCGACCAGGTCGCCCGGTGCCGGGCGGGGCTCGTGCGCCTGGGTGTCGGGCGGGGCGACCGGGTGGCGGCCTACCTCCCCAACGTCCCCGAGACCGTGGTGGCGATGCTGGCCACCGCGAGCCTGGGGGCCGTGTGGTCGTCGTGCGCACCGGAGTTCGGCACCCGCAGCGTGGTGGACCGGCTGCGCCAGATCGAGCCGGTCGTGCTGCTGGCGGTCGACGGCTACCGCTACGGCGCCAAGGCCGTCGACCGGGCGGGCGAGGTGGCGGCGATCCGGGCCGCGCTGCCGTCGCTGCGGGCCACGGTGGTGCTGCCGTACCTCGACCCGGCGGCCCCGGCCGGCCGCATCGGCGCCGACCTCACGTGGGACGACCTGCTGGCCGAGCCGGCGGAGCTGGCGGTGGAGCCGGTGCCGTTCGACCACCCGCTGTACATCCTGTACTCGTCGGGCACCACGGGACTGCCCAAGGCGATCGTGCACGGCCACGGCGGCATCGTGCTCGAGCACCACAAGGTGCTGGCGCTCCACAACGACCTGGGGCCGGGCGACCGGTTCTTCTGGTTCTCCACCACCGGCTGGATGATGTGGAACTACCTGGTGTCGGGCCTGCTGGTGGGGGCGACGCCGGTGCTGTTCGACGGCGACCCCGGTCATCCCGACCTGGGCGGGCTGTGGCGCATGGCGGCGGAGGAGGGCGTGACCTTCTTCGGCACCTCGGCCCCGTTCCTGCTCGCCTGCCGCAAGGCGGGGGTCGTGCCGCGCACGGCGGCCGACCTGTCCGCGCTGCGGGCCGTGGGGTCGACGGGCGCGCCGCTGCCGGCCGAGGGGTTCGAGTGGGTCCACGACGCGGTCGGGCCCGGCGTGCACCTCAGCTCGGTGAGCGGCGGCACCGACGTGTGCACCGCGTTCGTGGGCGGCTGCCCGATCGTGCCGGTGCGGGCGGGCGAGATCTCGTGCCGCTACCTGGGCGCGGGGGTGGAGGCCTACGACGCGGACGGGCGGTCGCTGGTGGGGGAGCAGGGCGAGCTGGTGATCACCCGGCCGATGCCGTCGATGCCGGTGGGCTTCTGGGGCGACGACGACGGGTCGCGCTACCGGGCCGCGTACTTCGCCGACCACCCGGGCGTGTGGACCCACGGCGACTGGATCACCATCTACGAGGACGGGGCCTGCGTGATCACCGGGCGGTCTGACGCCACGCTCAACCGGGGCGGGGTCCGCATCGGGACGGCCGAGCTGTACTCGGTGGTCGAGGCGCTGGACGAGGTGGCCGACAGCCTGGTCGTCCACCTGGAGGACCCGGCCGGTGGTCCGGGGCGGCTGCTGCTGTTCGTGTCGCCCGCGCCCGGCATCGAGGTCGACGACGACCTGCGGGACCGGATCGCCCGCCGCCTGCGGGCCGACCTGTCGCCTCGCCACGTGCCCGACGAGATCGTGGCCGTGCCCGGGGTGCCCCGCACCCTGTCGGGGAAGAAGCTGGAGGTGCCGGTGAAGCGCATCCTCGGCGGCGCCGACCCCGACGTGGCGGCCAGCCGCGGCAGCCTCGTCAACCCCGAGGTCCTGGACGCGTACGTGTCGTTCCGCCCCTGACCCGCCCGGACAGGCTGGGCGGGTCGCACCCGCCAGGGGCCCCGCCGAACCGGCGTCTCTCCCGCGCCCACACCGCTCGACATCGCTCGACATCGCCGCCAGAACGGCCGGGCGGCTGCTTGGAGGCCGAGCGGATAGGTCACGCCGGCGCGTGTCACGGTGCTGCGTTGCCGGTCGGCCGAGCTGTGGAGCTGGTGCTTCCACGCCAAATCCCCACGCGTAGGCCGTGGCGAGCGCCCTGTCCGCTCGGCCTCTTGGTCGTTGACGACTGCATACCGCGTATGCATACTGCGTATGTGTCCGTCCGCCATGGGCTCCTGGCCCTGCTCGACAGCGCCGACATGTACGGCTACCAGCTCAAGAGCGCCTACGAGGCGCACACGGGCGGGGTCTGGCCGCTCAACGTCGGGCAGGTGTACACGACGCTCGCCCGCCTGCAGCGCGACGGCCTCGTGGCGAGCGCCGACCAGGGGCCGGCGGCCGAGGCCGGGACCGACGACCGGCAGCACGTGTACTCGATCACGGCGAAGGGACGACAGGTGCTGGCCGACTGGTTCGCCGACAGCCCCGCAGAGGGCCCCCCTCCCCGCGACGAGCTGATCGCCAAGGTGCTGCTGGCCGCGGCGGGCGGCGCCGAGCGGGCGCTGGCGGTGGTGACCGCCCAGCGCACCGCCCTCACCGGCGCGCTCCAGACCCGCCGCCGGAGCCTCCGCGCCGCCTGGGCGGCCGACGCCGCCGGGTCCCCCGACGGTCCCGACGGCCCCGACGGTGACGCTCCCGACGACATCGACGGCCTGGCCGGCGCCCTGGTGCTCGACGCACTGGTGGTCCGGGCCGAGGCCGAGCTCCGCTGGCTCGACCAGTGCGAGGCCCGACTGCTCTCCCGCCGGCCCGCCGGCGCACCGACCCGGAGGTCGACCTGACATGCCCGTGCTGGAACTGCACGACGTCGTGAAGCGCTACGGCGCCGGACCCACCGAGGTGGTCGCGCTCGACCACGTGTCGCTGGCGGTCGAGCGCGGCGAGCTGGTCGCCGTGATGGGGCCCTCGGGCTCGGGCAAGTCGACGGTGCTGCACCTGGCCGGCGGGCTGGTGCCGCCCAGCACCGGCAGGGTGCTGGTCGGCGGCCGCGACGTCGCCTCCCTGTCTCCCCCCGACCTGGCGGCCTTGCGCCGCCGCCAGGTCGGCTTCGTCTTCCAGCGGCTCAACCTCGTGCCCACGCTCACCGCGCGGGAGAACGTGCTGCTGCCGCTGGAGTTCGACGGCGTCCCGGCCCGCGAGGGACGTCGGCGGGCGGCCGCCGCGCTCGAGCGCGTCGGCCTGCCG
>DASSGC010000103.1:0-2137 GCA_035693765.1 Acidimicrobiales bacterium | reverse complement strand
AACGCCTCGGCGGCCGCAGCGATCGCGATGCACGCCTGGATCCGGGCGCACGCCGACCTCTCGGGCGAGGACGCCTGGCGCGGCTGAGGGTCTCGACGGTTGGGAGAGGCCCCAGGGAGGGGTGCGTCCACGCCCAAACTCGCCTGGGAGGCGACCCGTCAGTAGCCATTAGGGTCGAGACATGCCTATCGCCACCCCCGAGAAGTACGCCGAGATGCTCGACGCCGCCAAGGCGGGCAGCTTCGCGTTCCCGGCCATCAACGTGTCCTCGTCCCAGACCCTGAACGCCGCCCTCCAGGGCTTCGCCGACGCCGGCTCCGACGGCATCGTGCAGGTGTCGACCGGCGGTGCGGAGTACCTCTCCGGGCCGACGATCAAGAACATGGTCACCGGCTCGGTCGCCTTCGCGGCGTACGCCGCCGAGGTGGCCAAGAACTACCCGGTCAACATCGCGCTGCACACCGACCACTGCCCCAAGGACAAGCTCGACGGGTTCGTCCGGCCGCTGCTCGACATCTCCGCCGAGCGGGTCGCGCGCGGCGAGGCCCCGCTGTTCCAGTCGCACATGTGGGACGGCTCGGCGGTGCCGCTGGAGGAGAACCTCCAGATCGCCGAGGAGCTGCTGGCGGCCTGCGCGAAGGCGCACATCATCCTCGAGGTCGAGATCGGCGTCGTGGGCGGCGAGGAGGACGGCGTCGCCAACGAGATCAACGAGCAGCTCTACACGACCCCGGAGGACGCGCTGGCCACCGTCGCCGCGCTGGGCGTCGGTGAGAACGGCCGCTACATGGCGGCGCTGACCTTCGGCAACGTGCACGGCGTCTACAAGCCGGGCAACGTCAAGCTCCGCCCCGAGATCCTCAGGACCGCTCAGGAGGCGGTCGTGGAGAAGCTCGGGCTCCAGCCCGGCTCGAAGCCGTTCGACCTGGTCTTCCACGGCGGGTCCGGCTCGACCGCCGAGGAGATCGGCGCGGCCGTCGACTTCGGCGTGATCAAGATGAACGTCGACACCGACACCCAGTACGCCTTCACACGGCCGGTGGCCGCCCATATGTTCGGCAACTACGACGGCGTCCTGAAGGTCGACGGCGAGGTCGGCAACAAGAAGGCCTACGACCCGCGGGCCTGGGGCAAGGCGGCCGAGGCAGGGATGGCCGCCAGGGTCGTCGAGGCCTGCCAGAACCTGCGTTCCGCGGGGCACTCCGTCGGCTGATCAACGAGTTTCCAGAACTTTCCGGATTCTCCTGCGCGGCAGCTCGTGGCGTGCCACGATCGCGCACGTGGCGACCCCTCGTCGCCGCACCTTCTCGGGGGCCGTGGTCGTCGCATGCCTCCTTGGGGTGACCGCGGGGATCGGGTGGGTGCCGGCGACTGCACACCAGGCAGCAGCGACAGCCCCCGCGCTCGTCGCCGCTGACGCCTGCCCGGTGGCCTGGCCGGCCCTGCGCCCGGGTCCGGCCGGTGACTCGTTCGACGGACACGTCAACGTCCTGGTCGGCGGCAACCTCAGCGTCTCCGGCGGTGCCGCCGGTGCCGAGGGGGTCGTCGTGGCCGCCGGCGACGCCACGTTCGCCCGCGCCGAGCCGGCTCCCTACCGGATCGGCGTGACCGAGATCGGGTCGCAGGTGCCGCCGCACCCCGACAGCGACATGCTCGTCGTCGGCGGCGGCCTGACCGCCTCCCCGGGGACGGCGCTCGAGGTCGCGCCGGGGCTCGACGGCGACGCGGTGGTCGGTGGCGCGGTCGCCGACGGGACGATCGTCGCCCTCGGCGACGGCAAGCTCGACGCCACGGTGCCGGCCGCCACCGCGCCGTACCAGGAGCTCCTCGCCGGCCTCGGCGCGAAGTCCGCGGCGTACGCCGGCCTCCCGGTCACCGGCACGGTCGAGGTCACCGGCGCGGCGGTCACGTTGACCGGTGACGGCGTGTCCGACCCGCAGGTGTTCGCCGTCGACGGCGCCACCCTCGGGGCACCCGGTGAGTCACCCGGGCGCTCGCTCCAGCTGCTCGGTGTGCCCGACGGTGCCGCTGCCATCGTCAACCTGACGGGACCCACCGTCGAGCTGGAGTTCGAGACCCTGCTCACCCCGGGAGGTGCGGTGGTCGACCCGTCGGCCGACCCCTACTTCGCGGACCT
>DASSGC010000102.1:0-11289 GCA_035693765.1 Acidimicrobiales bacterium | reverse complement strand
TGTCGGCCAGCGTCCGGGCCGTGGGTCCGCGCTGCGAGCTGACGTACAGCCGCGTGCCGTCCGGGCTGAACGCCGGCCCGGTGACCTCGCTGGCTTCGTGGCCGGGCTCGGCCACCCGCAGGAACGGGGCGACGTCGCCCTCCGGCGTGATCACGACGAGCTCCATGTTGCCGCCGTCCTCGGCGACGAAGATGTCGCCCGACCGTGCGGCCACGGTGACGTTGTCGACGATGCCGAGGGGGTCGGTCGTCGTGCCGTCCCACAGCCGGGTGTAGCGCTGGGCGGCGAGGTCGATGGCGTGGACGCGGTTGTCGCCCTTGCTGGTGAAGATGATCGCGCCGTCGTGGAACCAGATGCCCTCGTTGCCCGGGAAGACCGTCGCCTCGGGCACCTGGTCGCGGACCGGGGTGGTGGCGGCCGACGGGTCGGCGACGGGAGTCCAGGTGACCGAGCCGTCACCGGCCACCACCGCGGCGTCGAGCCGGCCGGCGGTGAGGTCGGGGTAGGCGTCGGGGGTGAAGCGGTAGAGCCGACCGGCCGGGTCGTCCTCGGTGAGGTAGAGGGCGCCGCCGTCGGGGTCGACGGCGACCGCCTCGTGCGCCCACCGCCCGAGGGCCGGGCGCACGGCGCCGGGGGTGACCCCGGTGGGGTCGCACTCCCACACCTGGCCGAGCTTGTCGAGGCGCTCCTCGCACGACAGCCAGGTGCCCCACGGCGTCGGGCCGCCCGCGCAGTTGGCCGTGGTGCCCTCCAGCACGCGGTAGGCGTCGGCGATCTCGCCGTCGGCGGTGAACCGGACGGCGCCGGCGCCGCCCGCCCCGTCGGGGGCGAAGACCTCGCTGTTGCACACGTAGATCCAGCCGCCGTCCTCGTGCGGGAAGGTGGCGGCCCCGTCGGGGAACACGTGCCAGCGGTAACCGGTGCCGGCCACGGGTTCGCCGGCGACGGCGATGCGGCGGGACGTGAACGAGGCCGGGAGCAGGAGCCCGTTGGCGTCGGGCGGCCGGTCGTCGATCGGGCCGTACGGCCCGGTCCCGGCCCGCCGGCCGGCCGACGCCATGGCCACGTCGGGCAGGGCGGTGGCGCCCGCGACCGCCAGCGCTCCGCGGAAGAAGGCCCGCCTGTCCATGGGGGCATCCTGGCCCGAGGTGACGGGCGGCACAAGGGCGCCGGGAGGAGACGTTGCTCGGCCCGGGAGCGGTGACCGGCCGGCGGGCCGCGCTCACGCATCGCGGGCTTCCCGGCAACCTGCGTGCGGGGCGTCTGATGGGTCCCGCGCGTGTGTAACCCTTTCCCCTGATGCCCACGCCTGTCGACGCGTCCGATGCCCGGTGGTACCAGCGAGCGGTGTTCTACGAGGTGGCCGTACGCGGCTTCTTCGACTCCGACGGCGACGGTTTCGGCGACTTCGTGGGGCTCACGAAGAAGCTCGACTACCTGGAGTGGCTGGGGGTCGACTGCCTCTGGCTGCTGCCCTTCTACCAGTCGCCGCTGCGTGACGGCGGGTACGACATCAGCGAGTTCCTGACCGTGCTGCCGGAGTCGGGCGACGTCGACGACGTCAAGGTGTTCCTCGACGAGGCCCACCGGCGGGGCATCCGGGTCATCGCCGACATGGTGATGAACCACACGTCCGACCAGCACCCCTGGTTCCAGGAGTCCCGCCGGGACCGGACCAACCCCAAGGCCGACTGGTACGTGTGGGGCGACGACAACGAGCGCTGGAGCGAGGCGCGGGTCATCTTCGTCGACTCCGAGCCCTCCAACTGGACCTGGGACCCCCAGCGCGAGCAGTTCTACTGGCACCGGTTCTTCCACCATCAGCCCGACCTCAACTACGACAACCCCGAGGTGGCCGAGGCGATGCTCGACGTCGTCCGGTTCTGGCTGGGCCTGGGGCTCGACGGGTTCCGGCTCGACGCCGTGCCGTACCTGTTCGAGCGGGACGGCACCAACGGCGAGAACCTGCCCGAGACCCACGACTACCTGCGGCGGGTGCGGCGGATGGTCGACGACGAGTTTCCCGGCCGGGTGCTGCTGGCCGAGGCCAACCAGTGGCCCACCGACGTCGTCGACTACTTCGGCGACGGCGACGAGTGCCACATGTGCTTCCACTTCCCGCTCATGCCCCGCATGTTCATGGCGGTGCGCAAGGAGCAGCGCCACCCGGTCACCGAGATCCTCGCCCAGACCCCGAAGATCCCCGACGGCGCGCAGTGGGGCATCTTCCTGCGGAACCACGACGAGCTGACGCTCGAGATGGTGACCGACGAGGAGCGCGACTACATGTACGCGGAGTACGCCACCGACCCGCGGATGAAGCTCAACCTCGGCATCCGCCGCCGGCTGTTCCCGCTGCTCGACAACGACGAGGGCAAGGCCGAGCTGTTCCACGCCATGTTGTTCTCGATGCCGGGCAGCCCGGTCATGTACTACGGCGACGAGCTGGGCATGGGCGACAACGTCTACCTCGGCGACCGCGACGGGGTGCGCACGCCGATGCAGTGGAACCCCGACCGCAACGCCGGCTTCTCGACCTCCGACTTCGCCCGCCTGTTCCTGCCGCCGCTCATGGACCCCGTGTACGGCTACCAGGCCGTCAACGTCGAGCAGCAGCAGCGCGACCCGTCGAGCTTCCTGCACTGGCTGCGGCGGATGCTGTCGGTCCGCCGCCAGCACCCGGTGCTCGCCATCGGCGAGTTCGAGATGCTGCACGCGGAGAACCCGTCGGTGCTGGCCTACCTGCGGCGCGGCATCGGCGCCGACGGCGAGGAGGACATCGTCCTCTGCGTGAACAACCTGTCGCGCTTCCCGCAGCCCTGCGAGCTGATGATGGAGCAGCTCGCCGGCAAGGTGCCGATCGAGCTGACGGGCCGGGTCCCGTTCCCGCCGATCGGTGAGCTGCCGTACTTCGTGACGCTGGCGGGCCACGGCTTCTTCTGGTTCGAGCTGGTCGAGCCGCAGCCCGACGAGGGCCCCGGCTGACGCACCGGGCGCGGCGGGCGCGGGCCGGCGCCAGGTCAGCGGGCACCGACCTGCAAAGTCGCAGTGCTCCTGCAAACATTCCGCTCGCATGTCCGACGCACCGCAGGCCACGACCGACGGCATCGCAGACGACCCGGCTCGCACCGGTCCGGAGCCGGAGGAGTCGGCGGAGATGGCGGCCGGGCTCGGCATGATCGCGGTGGCGCCGGCGGACGCCGCACCCCGCGGGAGGCGGGCGCGGCTGCTCCGCGTGTTCACCGAGCCGATGTGGGTCCTCGGCCTGGTGGTGTTCATCGACGAGGCCGACAAGAGCATCGTCCGCGGCATGATCACCCCGATCAAGGAGACCTTCGGCGTCGGCGACCTGGGCATCAGCGTGATGCTGTCGCTGGCGCTGCTGTTCAACGGGATCGTGACCGTCCCCGCGGGCTACCTGGCCGACCGCTGGAACCGCAGCCGGGCGGTCGGCCGCACGGTGGTGGGGTGGTCGGCGATCTCGGCGCTGGGCGCCACCGCCCTGAACTTCCCCATGCTGGTGGCGCTGCGCTCGGCGCTCGGGTTCGGCCAGGCGGTGACCGAGCCGTCGGCCGCCAGCCTGCTCGGCGACTACTACCCGCCCGAGTCGCGGGGGAAGGCGTTCTCGATCCAGCAGGTCATGCTGCTGGCCGGGACGGGCGCCGGCGTGGCCCTCGGCGGCGGGCTGGCCGCGCTGTTCGACTGGCGGGTCGGCCTGATGGTCGCCGCCCTGCCCGGGCTGGCGGTGGCGTGGCTCGTGCTCCGGCTGCGCGAGCCCAAGCGGGGCAGCGCCGACCTCATGGCCGCCATCGGCGGGACGATCGAGCACGAGGACGCGGACGACCACCCGCGGCTGTTCGAGCACGGGCTGGGCCGGTTCACCCGGGACATGATGGCGGGGCTCCGCGAGGACATGCGGACCATCATGGACATCCGCACCATGCGCTACGCCCTGGTGGGCGTGGCTGCGCTGCTGTTCACGATCACCGCCATCGCCGCCTGGCTGCCCCAGTACTACGAGCGCCAGCTCCACTTCGAGGCCGGCGTGGGCGAGGCGGCGTTCGGCCTGCTGGCGCTCCTGGGCGGCGTCCCGGGCGTGCTGGTGGGCGGCAGGGTGGCCGACCGGTGGGCGCCACGCCTCACCGGCGGTCGGCTGGCGTTGCCGGCCCTCTTCCTGTTCGCCGGCACGGCCTGCTTCACGGGGTCGTACCTGTTCCGGGCGCCGGCGGGCGAGTCCGACGTCGACTGGGCCGTGGCGGGACCGGCGTTCGGCCTGCAGCTCCTCGGGCTGTTCATCGTGACCATGTCGATACCGGGGCTGCGGGCTGGGCTGACCGACGCGATCCCCGCCCACCTGCGGGGCGCGGGCTTCGGCGCCTTCAACCTGGTGGCCGTCGTCGCCGGCCAGGCGGCGGCACCGTTCATCGTTGGCGCCCTGTCGTCGGTGTTCGACGAGAACCTGCGGACCGCGTTCCTGATCGTGACGCCGTTCAGCTTCCTGGGGGCGGCCATCCTCTTCCGGGCCCGCAGGTTCCTCGACGAGGACATGCAGAAGATCATGATGGCGGTGCTGACCGCCCTCCAGGACGAGCGCGACCGTCAGGCGGCCGACGCCGCCGAGGCGGCCGGATCGGGCTGAGGCTCCGGGCACGCGTAGGCCGTGGCGAGCGCCCTATCCGCTCGGCCTCTACGGCCGGCCGTGGCGGCGGCGGAACGCGGCCACCAGCCCGTCACGGACGTCGGGCGCGACCTCGCCGACCTCGGCCTCGCCGAGGCGCCCGCCCAGGCGGACGACCTCGCGCCACTGGGCCAGCACGTGGCGGCACCCCTCGCAGGTGGCCAGGTGGGCGTCGACCAGCGCCCGGCGGTCGTCGGGCAGGGCGCCGTCGAGGTAGTCGGTGACCGACGCGACGAGCTCGCGGCACGACAGGTCGGGCCCCGGCGGGCCGGCGGGTACGGTCATGCGGGCGCTCCCGTGAGGTACTCCTCCAGGGCGGTCCGGACCCGGGCTCGGGCGCGGTGCAGCACCACCCGCTGGTTGGCGGGCGTCAGGTCGAGGGCGGCGCAGATCTCGTCGGACGTCCAGCCGTCGAGGTCGCGCAGGGTGATGACCTGGCGGTGCAGCGGCGGCAGCGCGTCGATGGCCGCCCGCACCCGGTCGAGCGTCTCGCGAGCCTCCAGCCGCTCGGCCGGCAGCTCCTCCCACGCCGGCGGCGGCGCCGCCCAGTGGCCGGGCCAGCGGGGGTGGTCGGCGGGGAGGAACCGCTCGGCGGGGAACGCCTCGGCGGCCGGCGCGGCAGCGGAGAACGGCACCGAGCGCTTGTCGCGCACGCCGCTGGTGCGGGCCTTGTTCATGAGGATGCGGGTGATCCAGGTCTTGAGCGACGACCGCTGCTCGAAGCGGTCGATGCCCTCGATGACGGCGAGCCACGTGTCCTGCACCACCTCGTCGGCGACCGCCGGCGAGGCGACGAACGTGCGGGCCAGCCGCCGCAGCGGGCCGTCGTGGCGGTCGAGCAGCCACCCGAAGGCCGCCTCGTCGCCGGCGCGGAGGGCGGCCACCAGGACGGCGTCGTCGGAGAAGTCGGCGCGGTCGCTACCCACCGGGCGACATCATGCCCCGGCGGCCGGCGCGTCACCGGTACTCGGGGTTGGTGAAGTCGTACCGGCACCCGGCGTCCCACTCGCTCCGCTGGTTGCCGTGGGCGGGGAAGCCGCCGGCGTCGCGCAGCATGCGGGCCAGGTGCAGCAGGTTCCACGTCATGAACGTGGTGTTCCGGTTGGTGAAGTCGTTCTCCGGGCCACCGGACCCGGGATCGAGGTACGACGGGCCCGGCCCCGCCTCGCCGATCCACCCGGCGTCGGCCTGCGGCGGGATGGCGTAGCCCACGTGCTGGAGCGAGTAGAGGATGTTCATGGCGCAGTGCTTGACGCCGTCCTCGTTGCCGGTGACCAGGCAGCCGCCCACCCGGCCGTAGTACGCGTACTGGCCGGCCTCGTTGAGCAGCGACGAGTTGCCGTAGAGACGCTCGACGACGCGGGTGCAGACCGACGACTTCTCGCCCAGCCAGATCGGCGTGCACAGCACCAGGATGTCGGCGGCGAGGATGCGCTCGTACAGCGTCGGCCACTCGTCGGACGGCCAGCCGTGCTCGGTCATGTCGGGCCAGACGCCGGTGGCGATGTCGTGGTCGACCGCCCGGATGACGTCGACCGTCACCCCCTGGCGCCGCATGATCTCCATGCTGACGGCCGCCAGCCCCTCGGTGTTCGACACCTCGGGCGAGCGCTTCAGCGTGCAGTTCACGTACACCGCCCGCAGGTCGGAGTAGTCGGTGTGCCCGTCGGCGGACGGCCCGGCCTGCCTGTCGTTCGTCATCGTCGTCTCCTGTGGTCGGTCGGTACCGCCTGACCGTCACGGGAGCCGGCGATCCGTTACAGCGTCCGGAACGGGTTGTTGCGGGCGTCCGACAGGGACGTGACGTTGATCGGCGCCGTGTCGTCCTCGTGCATGTTGCCGAACACGGAAGTGAACTCGGGCGCGTCGTGGTCGGCCGGCCAGCCCAGGTTCGCCGGTTGGTCGCTGCGGCCGGACCCGCGTCGCAGCCACACGCCGACCTGCTCGCGGGGGACGTAGCGGGGGGCGTCGTGCCCGTGGTCGGCCGGATCCCAGGCGTCCATCGGCGTCTCCCGGCGGCGGCGCAGCTCGCGGACCTTGTACCAGGGCCGCAACCGCAGCCGCATCGGCCGGCGGTTGCCGTAGAGGAGGGCAGCTTCGCCCTCGCTCAGGTCGTCGGCGAGCTCGTCGGGCAGCAGCCGGATGCCGGTGCTGTCGCGTGTGAGCTCCGGCGCGCCGGGAAGCACCAGCTTGGCCGGGTGGTTGTTGACGAGGAGCCGCGACTTGGCGCCGTAGTGCCCGTCCACCTGGGCGAGGTCCTTGAACACGCTGACGACCTGGACGCCGCGGGCGGCGCCGGTCGAGGCGACGGCCGCCAGGTCGTCGACCGGGGCGATCCCGACGACCTGGTCGAGCAGGAGGAGCAGTGGGCGGCCGAGTGGCCCCGCCCGGGCGGCGGATCGGTCATAGGCCGTCGCCAGCACCTGGCGGAGGATCGCCGAGCTGAGCGGGCGGAACCGCGCCTGGTCGTGCTCGGGCGCGGTCAGGTAGAGAGTGTTGTCGCCGCCGTCGAGCAGTTCCTCGGGGATGATCTCGTGGCGGTCCATCGATGCCGCCACGACCGGGTCGTCGTAGACGGTGAGGATGCGGTGCATCAGGTGGAGGTACGCCGACCGCATGGGATCGGCGCGCGCGAAGGTGTTCTCGTGCACCCGCGCGGCGGTCGCGCTGACCGGCCGCAGCACGGTGAGCACCTCGTCGCGGTCCTCGTGGGCGATCCAGTTGGCGGCGCCCTCGATCGAGCGCCCGCTGATCACGGCGGCGTACAGGTAGGGCGCGAGCGTCATGGCCATGGAGCTGCTCCACAGCGCATCGCCGCCGATGTCGTCGAGGTCGGCGGCGTCGACCCGGGTGCCGATCGACGCCTTGGCCGCCACGGTGAGGTCGCGGGCGGTCCGGATGGCGCCGGGCCAGGTGGCGCAGTCGGCGAGCAGCGACCAACCCGACCGTGGATAGCTGGTGGTGGCGGCCGGATCGAACACGTGGACCTCGCCGAGCTGGCTCCGCCATCCGATCGTCTGGTCGATGAGGTGGCCCTTGGTCGACACCACGACGGCCGGGCCGGGCCATTCGAGCAGCGCAGGGATGGTCACGCCGGCGGTCTTCCCCGCGAAGGCCGGGCCGACGACGAGCACGCTGTGGTGATCGCGCACGGCGATCACGTCGCGGCCGGCGGTGCCGAGGACGAGCCGGTGCGGCGCGCCCCGCCGGGTGCGGAGCCGCGAGGTCCGGAGCCGCCGGGTCTCGCCGCGGGTCGCCCAGCCCCCCGCAGGCCGCGATGCCCGCACGGTCCTGGTCGTCATCACCAGGGCGAGTGCGCCCACGAGGACCAGCAGCAGCAGGAGCACGGACCAGAACGCGACGGGACCCGGCACCGCGCCTCCGGTGTTGACCGGCTCCCACGCCCCGGTGGGGTCGCCGGGGTCGGTGGCGAGCCGCCCGACGATTCCCGGCACGTCGCGCATCTGGTAGCGGGGCCACTCGCCGGCGGTGAGGACGGCCGTGACATGGCCGACCGCCAGGACCACGAAGGCGACCGCCGCGACGCCGATCGCGATGCGACCGGCGAGGTCGTCGAGCTCGGGCGTCCCGGGCGCCTTGGCGCTCCCGCCGCCTCTTGAGGATGGCGGCTTCAACGAGTTCTTGGCGTTGCTGACCTGGCGTTCGAGGTCCCAGCGGGCGCGGCGCCGCTGGTCTTCCAACTGGCGCTTCGACGCGGACGCCATGCGGTTCAGCTCGCGACGCCAGTCCTGTTGCCTGCGTTCGAGCGCGCGGCGGGCCCGGTCGTCCTCGCTCACCGGCGGGACACCCCGCCCGCGCCGACGGCGGGGGCGGTCGCGGCCGCCTCTACGAGACCATCGAGGTAGGCGGCGGTGGCGGTGCGGGCCCCGTCGATCAACGCCCTCGTCTGGCCGAAGTCGTGGAAGCGCTGCGGCTCGGGCGCGCCGTCGGGCAGCAGGTGGATCCGGACGTCGGCGGGCACCGCGGCCAGCTCCTGCTTGTAGCGATGGCGCCGGGCGATCCAGTAGGCCTGGATGGCCGTGCCCATCGGGCGCTTGGGCTCCCGCCACGTGCGGGAGAGCAACCCCACCTCGAGCACGTAGACGGTGCGCGCCCCCAGCTCGACGGCCCGCCTGATCGGCACGTCGTTGACGATGGCACCGTCGAGGTAGCGGCTGCCGTCGATCTCCACGGAGGGAAAGATGGCGGGCATCGCCGAGGAGGCCAGGACGGCGTCGAGCAGCGGACCGCGGTCGAACCAGGCCTCGGCCTCGAGGGCGACGTCGGTGGCCACGCACTGGAACGGCAGTTTGAGTTGGTCGAACGTCGTAACGCTCAACGAACGCTGGAGGAAGCGATAGACGCGGTCGTTCGCCTGGACCGCCTCGGAGCGGCGGGCCAGCGCCATGGTGTGCCAGAGGCCTCGCGGCATGAGTTGGCGGGCGGCGGCCGTCCGCCACAGGTGGGCCATCCGTTCGATCCCGGAGGCGGTCGGGTTCTCGGCCAGGGCTGCGCCGTTGATGGCGCCGACGGACGACCCGAGGATGAGATCGGGCATGATGCCGCGGTCCACCAGCGCCTGCAGCATCCCGACCTGCACGGCGCCGAGGCTGGCCCCGGCCGAGAGGACGAACACCACCGGCCCGGCGGGCGCGTCCGGTTCGTCGGGCTGCGAGTCGTCCTGGTCCTGTTGCATCCGGTCGTCCTCCTGCTCACGATGCGGACAGGGGCACGCCGTCGTGCAGCCGGGCCGCGGCCAGCGCCCGCTCGGCCCGCTGGCGTCGATCCCAGACGGTGCGCGGGCGGAGCCCCCGTCGGGCGGCAAGGTCGGCCACCCTGTCCCCTCCTATGCGCGAGCGGGCGATGATTTCCGCGTCGTCGGCGTCGACGACGCCGGCCGCAACCGCGTCGCGGAGGATCTCGGCCAGCTCGTCGGCGGCGTGCCTCGGGCCCGGGACGGGGGTGCCGTGCGCGTTGACATCGGCCACCGCCACGAGCGGCACCCGGGGTACGGCCCGCCGCAGCTCCTGGGCGGCGTCCATGAGCACGTTCGCGGCCACCCGGCCCGGCCGGGCCGCGACCGGGTAGGTCTTGATCCGGTGGTACACGGCCATCGCGGCGGCGGCCGCCCGCTCCTGGGGGTCGCCGAGCGCCCACCACCGCCGGGCCAGCCGGCGCGTGCCGGGCAGCAGGAGCTGCAGCAGCACCCGGGCGGACAGATGGCATCCGTCCTCGGCCGCCCGGGTGACGAGCGCCAGGAGGACACGGTCGGCATCGGCGGACGAGGCAGCACGGACGTAGCGCTCGATCCCGGCGAGGTCCGGGGCACCGCCGGCCGCCTCGCAGACGTCGCGAAGCTGCGCCGCCGCCGTCCGGTTGCGGCTGAGCCGTGTCCATTCGCGGTCGAGTTGCTCGAACACCGTCGCCATGGCGACCACCTCCCTTGTCATGGGGTCCAGATGGCGGCGACGCTCGCGGATCGATGTCCCCCGGCATGTCCCCACACCAGGTCAGAGGGGGTGGGATCGCCCTCCGTACCGCGCCGGGGTGCCGTGGGCGGGTCGCCCGGCCGGGCCTGCCGACGGCCCCGGGCGCGCGCCCCTGCCGCAGGAGATTGCCTCTACACTCCCGCCGGGCACAGGGCATGTCACCGCGCATGCAGGTGCGCGATGCAGCATCCCGTCAGCATGGAGTCGGTGACATGAGCCGCGCTGGCCTGGGGCAGTCCCCGGCATGAGCATCCGCCCGCACGGGCAGCGAGCACGAGCGATCCAGGTGATCGGTTCGTTGGCGCGCGCCGTCATGGCGCTCGCCGTGCTGGCGGCCCTGCTGGCGGGGGTCCCGGTCGCCCTGGTCGAGCTCGGGCACTGGCCGCTCACCTCGCTGCCCACGTGGGGCGACGTGCAGGCCGTGCTCACCGACGGCGTATCGGACGAGGCCTATGTCGGCGTGCTCACCGTGGCCCTGTGGGCGGTGTGGGCGCTGTTCGCGACGAGCGTGCTGCGCGAGGTCGTGGCCCAGCTACGCGGGCGCCCGCGGCCGTCGTTCGCCCTGGGCCCGATCCAGCGGCTGGCCGGCTACCTGGTGGGGTCGGCGATGATGAGCATGGGGCCGCTGGCCTTTCCGGCCGGCGCCGTCACGCCGCTGACCGTCACGCCGCCGGTCGTGGCGGTCGTCGACCCCTCGGTCCCGGCGGGGCCACCGACCACGGCGGTCGGCGTGCCGGCGGAGGCGCCGGCGACGACCGAGGCGTCGGTCACCACTCCGGCCACCGTGGTCGTGCAGCGCGGCGACAGCCCGTGGTCGCTGGCCGAGGTCCACCTCGGCGACGGCATGCGCTGGCGCGAGCTGTGGGAAGCCAACAGCGTCCGGGTGCAGCCCGACGGCAGCCGGTGGGCCAACGTCGACGGGGCGATCCAGCCGGGATGGGAGCTCGTGCTGCCGGGCGTGGCCGCGCCGGCGCCGCCGGCCGACCCCGGCGTGCCGGCCGATCCCGGTGTGCCGGCCGATCCCGGTGTGCCGGCCGATCCCGGTGTGCCGGCCGATCCCGGTGTGCCGGCCGATCCCGGTGTGCCGGCCGATCCCGGTGTGCCGGCCGATCCCGGTGTGCC
>DASSGC010000101.1:0-2539 GCA_035693765.1 Acidimicrobiales bacterium | reverse complement strand
CCGGCCGCGGGCCCGAGGGCGTCCAGGTGGTCGCGCACCACCTCGTCGCCGGACGCGGCCAGGTAGGCAAGGGCGCCGTCGAGCGTCGCCCGCCGCTGGGGGACCAGGGTGGCCAGCTTGGCCGCGGCGTCGACCACCAGGCCGGCGATCAGGTCGTCGCCGGCACCGGGCGGATCGGCGGCCACCGCCCGCCGGGGGCAGCGGAGCAGCGCGGCGGCGACGCCCTTGGTGAGTCGCAGGGGTTCGTCGTCGGTCCAGCCGCCCCGCGCCGTGGCGGCCCGGGCGGCGTGATCGAGGCCGTCCCGCAGGCGGCCGAGCCGGTCGCCACCGGCGGCCGGTCCGGCTGCGAGCGCGGCCGCGAGCGCCTGCTCCAGCGTGCGGGGCGGGGACGGGACCACACGGCGATCGTAGGGACGCCCGGGGGCGCGGCGGCGGACCTTCGGGCCGGGGGCGGCCGAAGTGCCGGGTCACTCCGGCGCGTCGCCGTAGGGGGCGGTGATCAGCTCGAGCAGGTGGCCGCTCGGGTCGCGGAAGTAGACCCCGCGGCCGCCGTAGTGGTGGTTGATCTCCCCGGGCGTCCGGAGTCCCGGGTCGGCCCAGATGGGGTGGCCGCCCTCTGCCAGCCGGGCCAGGCCGCGGTCGAAGGCGCCGTCGTCGACCAGGAAGGCGTAGTGCTGCGGCACGATGTCGCCGGGGTCGTCCACGAAGTCGAGCGACACGCCGTTGGTCAGGTGCACGGGCACGAACGGACCCCACGGCGGTGCCACCTCCAGCCCGAGGATGTCGGCGAGGAACGCGGCGGCGGCCTGCTTGTCGCGCGCCGACACGATGGTGTGGTTCAGTTCGACCGTCACGCCGAAGACGTTAGAAGGCGCGCGTCAGAGCAGGGCGGCCGGGTCGGGCCAGGCGATCCGGAGGCTGTGGATGGAACCGCCGCCCGGGGCCTCGAACCACTCGCTGCCCGCGGTGACGCCGCCGCGGGCGGCGTAGAAGGCCCGCGCGGCCGAGTTGGCCTCGAGCACCCAGAGGTACGGGCCGGTCACCGGCGTCCGGGCGAGCACCGCGGCGGCCGAGCGGGCCATGAGCTGCGTGCCGATGCCGCTCCGACCGAACGCCGGGGCGACGTGGAGGTTGTCGAGCTGCGCCGCCAGCTCTCGGCGTGGAGCGATGCGATCGCGTCGATGTCGTCGGCCGCTGCCGCCCGGTGCTCCATCGCCCCCGGGCTACTCCGGTCCGCCGCACCGCGCCACGGCGTTTCGCTCCGCTCCGCCCCGCCGCGCCCGGGTCGGTCAGGGGCGCGCCCGCCCGGCCAGCCACGCGGCCTCGGCCTCGCCGAGGGCGGTGGACGGCGGACCGTCGACCCACGGCCACAGCTCGTCGGCGATGCGGCGGAAGTTGGCCGTGGCCCGCAGGTCCCCCAGGAGGGCCATGAGCCCCAGGTTGATCCGCTGGATGATCACGAAGCTGGCCGGCAGGTTGGCGGCCCGGATGATCGGCCCGTGCGGGCCCGCCGGGTCGAAGTAGCGGGACAGGGCGTCGGTCGACCACTGCGGCATGATGGTCACGACCTCGTCGTGCAGCACGAACTCGTAGAAGTGGCTGAAGTAGTCGTGGACCTGCTCGTCCGAGACCGGCGTCCCCCGGGCGAGCAGCCCGATCTCCTCGATGATGGCCCGGTAGCGGGCGGTGTCCCCCTCGAGCACGAGGGCCCTGATCATGTCGCCGAAGATGTCGAGCTCGGGCTCGGTGAAGTGCTTGACCAGCCCGAAGTCGAGGAACGTCACCCGCCCGCCGGGGCGGAACAGGTAGTTGCCGGGGTGGGGGTCGCCGTTGAAGGCGGACAGCCGGTAGAGGCTGCGGAAGACGAACCGGTAGATGGCCTCGGCCGCCAGGTTCCGCTCGTCCTGGTCCCAGGTGAGCATCTCGTCGAACCGGACGCCCTCGCCGAGCTCGGTGGTCAGCACCCGGGCGGTCGACAGCTCGGCCACGACGTCGGGCACGTGGATGAACGGGTGGGCCCGGTACCAGTCGGCGAAGAGCTGCGTGTTGCGGGCCTCGTTGACGTAGTCGAGCTCCTCGCCGACCCGGGCCCGGATCTCCGCCACCAGGGAGTCAGAGTCGAACTCGCCCAGCGCGAGGCGCATGGCCCCGAACACCAGCCCGGCGCTGTCGAGGTCGGCCCGGATGGCGTCGTCGACGCCCGGGTACTGGACCTTCACCGCCACGGCCCGGCCGTCGCGGGTGATGGCGCGGTGGACCTGGCCGATCGACGCCGACGCGATCGGGGCGTCGTCCCACTCCAGGAAGACCTCCTGCGGCGAGCCCCCGAGGTCGCGCTCGACCACGCCGGCCGCCAGCTCGGCCGACATGGGCGGGGCGTCCTGCTGGAGCGACGCCAGCGCCTCGCGCACGCTGTCGGGCAGGCCCACGTCGAGGTAGGAGGCCATCTGCCCCAGCTTCATGAACGCGCCCTTCATGTTGCCGAGGGCGTCGGCCACGGCCTCGGCGGTCCGCAGCTCGAACGCGGCGTCGAGCTCGG
>DASSGC010000100.1:0-8659 GCA_035693765.1 Acidimicrobiales bacterium | reverse complement strand
CCGTCCCGGTGGTGGCGACCAAGCTGGCCGCGCTCGCCGAGCGGATCGACGGCGCCCTCGGCCCCGAGCGGGCCGCCGCGGTGCGGCGCCGCGCCGCGGGGATGCCCCGCGGCGCGGTGGTGGACGCCGCGCTGGCCGCGATCGACGCGGCCCTCGGCTGACCCCGGTCGGTCAGCCCAGCGGCCCGTGCGCCACGGGCCGGTGATGGCGAGGGTGACGCCCGGCGTCCCGATGGTCACCAGACCGATCGACGGCCCCGGTGTGGCCACGGCCAACGGCAGTCGAGCACCAGGCGGACCTTCGCCGGCGGAGCCGCCCTGCGCCCGGGGAAACTTCCCGGCCGGTGTCACGGGAGGTCGGTACCGTCTGACGGATGCGCGCCGACTCCCCCACGACACAGGCGCCGGAGGCACCGGCCGCCACGACCGGGCGCCCGTCGGCCGCCGGGCCGGGCGACGGCGGCGACGCGCTCGTCCGGGCCACGGGCCTCCGCAAGCGGTTCGGCCGCCAGGTGGCGGTCGACGGCGTCGACTTCACGGTGCGGCGGGGCGAGGTGTTCGGCTTCCTCGGCCCCAACGGCGCCGGCAAGACGACGACGATGCGGATGATCGCCTGCGTGTCGCCCCGCACCGGGGGCGACCTCTCGGTGCTCGGCCTCGACCCGGCGCACGACGGCCCGTCGATCCGGGCCCGCATCGGTGTGGTCCCCCAGGACGACAACCTCGACACCGAGCTCACCGTCTGGGACAACCTGCTCATCTACGGCCGCTACTTCGGCCTGCCCGTGCCGGTCATCCGCGAGCGGGCGGCCGAGCTGCTGGCCTTCGCCCGGCTCGACGACCGGCGCGACTCCCGCGTCGACCCCCTCTCGGGCGGCATGAAGCGCCGGCTCACGATCGCCCGGGCGCTCATCAACCGCCCCGAGATGCTGCTGCTCGACGAGCCCACCACCGGCCTCGACCCGCAGGCCCGGCACATGCTGTGGGAGCGGCTCTACCGGCTGAAGCGCGAGGGCGTGACGCTCGTCCTGACCACGCACTACATGGACGAGGCCGAACAGCTCTGCGACCGCCTCGTCATCATGGACGAGGGCCGCATCGCCGCCGCCGGCTCGCCCCGCGAGCTCATCGCCCGCCACTGCACCCGCGAGGTGGTGGAGCTGCGGTTCGCCACGCCCGAGCTGCAGGACGCCGCGCTCCCGGCCATCGACGCGCTCGGCGATCGCGTCGAGCCGGTGGCCGACCGCGTGCTGGTCTACACGGCGCACGGCGACGACACGGCCGGCCGGCTGGCGGCCGTGCACGTCCACCCCGACTCGGTGCTGGTCCGCCGCTCCTCGCTGGAGGACGTGTTCCTCCGCCTGACCGGCCGGTCGCTCGATGAGTGACCGCATCCGCACCCTGGTGCCCGGGCAGCATGCGCTGCGGGTGGCCCAGCGCGAGGCGGTCGTGTGGCGCCGCTTCTGGCACACCTCGGTGCTGACCGGCGTGCTCGTGCCCGTGATGTTCGTCGGCGCCATGGGCGGCGGGCTCGGCGATCTCGTCGACCGCAACCAGGACACCGTCCAAGGCCTCAGCTACCTCGTCTTCGTGACCCCGGGCATCCTGGCCGCCACCACGCTGCAGGCGGCCACGGGCAGCTCCATGTGGCCCGTCATGGGCGGCCTCAAGTGGAACCGCTACTTCCACGCGGCGGCGGCCACGCCGGTGCCGCCCGCCCAGGTGTACCTCGGCTACCTGGCCTGGACCGGTGCCCGGCTCACCCTCAACGCCACCCTGTTCGTGCTGGTGGCCGCCCTGCTCGGCGCCATCCCCTCGCCGTGGGGGGCGGCCGCGGTGCCCTTCGCCGCGCTCGGCGGGCTGGCCTTCGCCGCGCCGCTGTGCGCCTACTCGGCGGCCCAGGACTCCGACCTGATGTTCACCGTCATCTTCCGGGTCGTGGCCATGCCGATGTTCCTGTTCTCGGGCGCCTTCTTCCCGGTGGAGCAGCTCCCCGGCGCCGCCGAGCCGCTGGCCAAGGCGACGCCGCTGTGGCACGCCGTCGAGCTGTGCCGGGGCGCGACCACGGGCACGCTGGGCGGCTCGGCCGCGGCGGTGCACCTCCTCGTCCTGGCGGGGTACATCGCGGTCGGCGCGTTCTTCGGCACCCGCATCTTCACCTCGAGGCTGGCGGCATGACCGCCACGCTGGCGCTGGTCGGCACGCGGCGCGCCCTGCGGGTGGTCGAGCGCAACGGCCGCTCCTACGTCCGGCAGTGGCCGGTGTTCGTCAGCGCGTTCATCGAACCGATCCTCTACCTGCTGTCGATCGGCGTCGGCGTCGGCGAGCTGGTCGGCCAGGTGTCCGGGCCGGGCGGCCGGCCGGTCGACTACGACCAGTTCGTGGCCCCGGCCATGATGGCCGTGGCCGCGATGAACGGGTGCGTGTTCGACACCACCATCGGGTTCTTCTTCAAGACCAAGTACGCCAAGACCTACGACGGCATGCTGGCCACACCGCTCGGCGTCGACGACGTGGTGCGGGGCGAGCTGGCCTGGGCGTTGGGGCGCAGCATCCTCCACGCCCTGGTGTTCCTGGCCACCATGGCCGTGCTCGGCCTCGTCCCCTCGGGCTGGGGCCTGCTGGCCGTGCCGGCGGCCGGTCTGGTGGGCTTCGCCTTCGGCGGCGCCGGCCTGGGGCTCACGACCTACATGCGGTCGTGGTTCGACTTCGACTACATCCAGATCGCCATCGTGCCGCTCTTCCTGTTCTCGGCCACGTTCTTCCCCATCGACGAGTACCCCACCGTGGTCGGCTGGATCGTGCGCTGCAGCCCGCTCTACCAGGGCGTCGCCATCGAGCGGGCACTGGTGCTGGGCGAGCCGTCCCCGGTGCTGCTGGTGCACGCGGCCTACCTGCTGGCCCTCGGCTGGTACGGGGTGCGGGTGGCGTCGCGGCGCCTGGCCCGCATGCTGCAGCCCTGACCGCGACGGGGCAGGCTGGCGGCGTGCCGATCGACGGTCCCGGCGACCTGACGACGAAGCGGGGGCTGACGCTGCCCGCCGCCGCCCTCGACGAGACGTTCGCGCGCGGCTCGGGCCCGGGCGGCCAGCACCGCAACGTGACCGCGTCGGCGGTCGAGCTGGTGGCCGACCTGAACGCCCTCGACGGGCCCGGCGCCAACCGGGTCCGGGCGATGCTGGGCGAGGAGGTGCGGGTGCGCGCGGACGAGTCGCGGTCGCAGTGGCGCAACCGCACCATCGCCCGCGAGCGGCTGGCGGCGATGATCGACGCCGCGTCGGTGCCGATGGCGCCACGCCGGCCGACCCGGCCGTCGCGGGGAGCCCGCCAGGCCCGGCTCGACGACAAGCGCCGGGCCGCCGAGCGGAAGCGGTCGCGGTCGTGGCGGCCCGGCGACGACGGCTGACCGCCGCCGGTCTGTGATGCTGGCCCCATGCGCATCGTGCTGCTCGGCCCGCCCGGCTGCGGGAAGGGGACCCAGGGAACCGAGCTGGCGGCGCGGCTCGCCGTCCCGTACCTGTCGAGCGGCGAGGTGCTCCGGGCGGAGGCCGAGGCCGGCACCGAGCTGGGCCGCGAGATCGTGCCGTACCTCGAACGGGGCGAGCTGGTGCCGGAGGACCTGACCCATCGGGCCCTCCACCGTGCCCTGGCCGACGCCCGGGCCGCCGGCGGCTACGTGCTCGACGGCTACCCCCGCACGGTCGACCAGGCGCGCACGCTCGACGACGGTGTCATCGCGGTGCTCCTCGACCTGCCCGACGCGGTCGCCCGGGCGCGCATCGCCGGGCGGGCCGAGGGGCGGGCCGACGACACCGATCGCGGGGTCATCGACCGGCGCCTGTGGGTGTACCACGCGCAGACCGCCCCCCTGCTCGACGTCTTCCGGACGCGGGGCACGCTGGTGACCGTCGACGCCGACCAGCCCCGCGACGCGGTGGCGGCCGCCATCGACGCCGCCCTCGCGGGGCGGCGCCGATGACGGCGCCCGCGGGGGCGGTCAGGTCCTGGCGTGCTCCTGCACCGCTGCGGGCTCGCTCCCGGTGCCGCCGTTCACGCCCACCGGCTCGGGGACGGGCTCGACGTGGACCACGGGCAGCACCCGGTCGAGCCACCGGGGCAGCCACCAGTTGCGGTCGCCGAGCAGCTCCATCGTGGCCGGCACGAGCACCAGCCGGACGATGGTGGCGTCGAGCAGCACGGCGACCGCCAGCCCGAGCCCGAACATCTTCAGCGACCGGTCGGAGCCGAGCACGAAGGCGGCGAACACGCAGAACATGATCGCCGCCGCCGCCGTGATGACCCGGGCGGTGGCGGCCAGGCCGTCGGCCACGGCGCTGGCGTTGTCGCCCGAGGCGTCGTACTCCTCCCGGATGCGGGACAGCAGGAACACCTCGTAGTCCATCGACAGTCCGAAGATGACCGCGAAGAGCATCATCGGCACCCAGGCCTCGATGGGTCCGTCCTTGCCGATGCCGACCAGGTCGCGGCCCCATCCCCACTGGAACACGGCCACCAGCACGCCGTAGGCCGCGCCGACCGACAGCAGGTTCATGATCACGGCCTTCAGCGGCACGAGGACGCTGCGGAACACGACCATGAGCAGCAGGAACGACAGCACCAGCACGATGCCGATGAACCAGGGCAACCGGTCGGCGGTGAACTCGGCGAAGTCGGCGGCCGCCGCCGTCGCCCCGCCGACCTTCACGACCGTCCCGGTGCCGCCGACCGCGGCCGGCACCACGTCGTCCCGCAGCGTGTGGACGAGCTGCTCCGTCTCCTTGCTCTGCGGCGACGTCTCGGGCTGGACGATCACGATGGCGCCGTCGCCGTCCTCGTTGGGGACGGGCGGCGACACCGACGCCACGCCCGGGGTGTCGGTGGCCCGGGCGGCGAGGCGGCCGAGCATCGCCATGTCGACGGTGCCGCCGTCGCCGGCCTCGGCCACCAGCACGAGCGGGCCGTTGGCGCCGGGCCCGAACCCCTCGGCGACCAGGTCGTAGGCCCGACGGTTGGTGTCCGACGTCGGGCGGTTGCCGGGGTCGCCGAAGCCGAGCCGGATGCCGAACACCGGCAGCGACAGCACGACCAGCAGCGCGGCCGCGAGGACGAGGGCCGGCCACGGACGGCGCTGGATGACGCGGCTCCACCGGGCCCACACCGACCGGCGGTCGGTGCCCTCGCCCCGCCGCCGGTGGGGCAGCCCGAGGCGGTCGATGTTGCGCCCGACGAAGCCGAACATGGCCGGTAGCAGCGTGACCGAGGCGATCATCGTCGTGAGGACGCCCAACGACACCCCGATGGCGAGGCCCCGGATCATGTCCAGCCCGATCACGAACAGGCCGAGCACGGCGATGATGACGGTGCAGCCGGCGAACAGCACCGCCCGGCCGGCGGTATCGAGGGCGCGGACCGTCGCACCCTCCGGGTCCAGGCCGTCGTGGAGCCCTTCCCGGTAGCGGGTGACGATGAACAGGGCGTAGTCGATGCCCACGCCGATGCCGATCATGGCCACGGCCTGGTTCGAGAAGGAGGGCATGTCGACCACGTTGACCACGAGGCCCACGAGGGCGATGCCGGTGACGATGCCGAAGATGGCGGTGAGGAGGGGGAGGCCCATCGCCAGCAGCGACCCGAACGCCACGAGCAGGATGATCATGGCCGCCAGGAAGCCGAGAGCCTCGCTGGAGAACTCGGCCTCGGTCAGGAAGGCGTCGCCGCCCAGCTCGATGGTCGTCCCCGGGATGTCGGTGCGGTCCACGAGGCGCACGACCCGGTCGCGGGCGGCGATGTACTGGTCGCTGTCGCGATCGCCGAGGTTGACCTCGGCGTAGGCGATGGTGCCGTCGGGGTCGACGTTGCGCTCGCCCTCGGGGCTGTAGGGGCTGATGACCTCGCCGGGGGCGACGGCGTCCTCGACGTCGGCCACCAGGTCTTCGATCCCCTGCTCGACGGCGGGGTCGTGGACGTCGTCGGCCTGGAAGACGACCTGGCCCGAGAACCCGGTGCGGGCCTCGAAGCCGTGCTCCTCGAGCAGGTCGGTGGCCTCCTGGCTCTCGGAGCCGGGGAGCTTGAAGTCGTCGAGGAACTTGCCGCCTGCCGTGGAGTTGAGGACGACCAGGCCGATCAGCAGGACGACCCAGGCGGGCAGGACGAGTCGTCGCCGCCGGTAGCAGGTGCGAGCAAGACGTTTCATGCGGTGACGACCTCCGGTGCGGGGTGGGCGCTGTCGATGCCCTGGCAGTTGCCGCGGCGGGAGGGCGTGAATTACCTTAGTTACGAAGTATCTTAGTCGCAAGCATTATCTTCCCGAGCATTATCTTCGTGACTGAAGCCGTTCTCGTCACTACTCCTTTGGCGCCGGTCGGGCGCCGTCGAAGAGGCTACGCCCATGATGTCGCCGCCGCCGGCAGACCCCTCGTCACCGCAGCCCCCCGCGGGCAGCGCGGCGCCCGACGCCCCGGCGCCGTCCGACCTCGACCCCGAACGCCTGGCTGCCGCCGCGCTCCGCGGTGGCGAGCCGGAACGCCGCGCCCGCCTGACGATCGAGATGGTGCGCGCCGGCCGCTCGCTCGGCATCGCCTCGTCGCTGCTGAGCCACGCCTGCGCCGAGCGCCTGGGCCTCCACGACACCGACTGGGAGTGCGTCAGCCTGCTCGACGAGTCCGACGGCCGGGCGCTCACCGCCGGCCAGCTCGCCGAGCTCACCGGGCTCACCAGCGGCGCCATCACCGGCGTCATCGACCGGCTCGAGGCCAAGGGGTTCGTGGCACGGGTCCGCGACCCGGCCGACCGCCGCCGCATCATCGTCGAGCTGCGGGGACCCAAGATGGGCGAGGTGGCACCGATCCTGGCCGGCATGATGCGCGACATGGTCGCCCTGCAGGCCGACTACGGCGACGACGACCTGGCCACCCTGGTCGAGGTCCTCGACCGCGCCGGCCGGGTGATCCGCCGCCACGCGCTCGCCATCCGGGCCGAGGGCCGGCGTTGAACGGCGAGGGCAGCCGCCCCGGTTCTGGTGACCGATCTGGTTGGGAGCCAACCAGATCCGTCACCGGATGCGGTGCCCGGCGGCGCGGCGCTCAGCCCGCCCGCGGCTCCAGCACCACCACGGGGATGACGCGGTCGGTCTTGGCCTGGTAGTCGGCGTATGCCGGCCACACCGCCACCGCCCGCTCCCACCAGGCGTCCTTCTCCTCGCCCGTGACCTCCCGAGCCCGCATCTCATGGACCTCCGTGCCGTCCCGGACGGTCACGTCCGGGTGGGCCAGCAGGTTGAGGTACCAGCCGGGGTGGTGCGGATCACCCCCCTTGGAGGCCACCGCCACGTAGCTCCCGTCGTGCTCCACCCGCATGACCGGGGCCTTGCGCAGCTTCCCGCTCCTGCGGCCCTGCATGGTCACCACGATGGTGGGCACGCCCTGGAGCATCACGCCCTGGGTGCCCCCCGACGACTCGTAGGCGTCGACCTGCTTGGCCACCCAGTCCCACGTGCTCGGCTCGTAGTCGCCCTCGACCGGCATGGCGCTCAGCCCTCCCCCGCGGCGTCCGCGGCGATGTAGATGTCGTAGTCCAACCCCGAGAGATCCGGCCGCGCCGCCCCCCGGCCGACGCCCAGCACGCCGTTGAGCCAGCGGTAGCGCTCGTCGCCCGTCTCGAACAGCACACCGACGAAGTACGGCGTGCCCGACTGGGCGGCGACGAAGTCGATCCGCCCCCGGTACTGCACGTACACCAGCGCCCCGTCGTCGGTGCGGATCGTCACCCGCACGTCGACCGTGCCGCGCGCGCCGTCGGGACCGAGCGTCAGCCAGTCGGCCGCCGCGTTGCCGGCCTTGCTGCCCGAGAGTCGCTCGCCGGTCACCTCCACCGTCCCCACCTCGACGACGAGGCGGTGGCCGTGCGGGCCGGCACCGGTGTCGAGCAGCTCGCCGAAGCCGACCGCCATGCGGCACAGCGGCTCCAGGGTGATGGGCGGCGGCGCCGCACCCGGCGCCGGCGACTCGGTCGTCTCGCTCATGCCCGGGCACGCTAACGGCCCGCGCCGAAGATCGGCGCGCCGCGGCCGCACGCCGGCGCGTCACGCCCCCGACCCGGCCCCGGACCCCCCTGACCCCGACCCTGACCCTGACCCTGCGGCGCCGGACTCGACCTCGGCCCGGATCGCGGCCACGGTGCGCCGGAGCTCGCCGGCCAACGGGGCCGGCACGCGCGGCGCCCGCAGCGCCGCGCACAGGGCGTCGTACAGCCAGAGCTGATCGGCGGGGTCCGGGGCGTTGAACCGGGCCCACACGGCGGGACCGACCGCACGCAGGTCGGCCAGGACGCACCGGGCGTTGTGGAGCTTGTCGCACGCCGACACGAGCGCCACGCGGCGATCGGCGCCGGCGAGGTGCTCGACGTACTCGGCCTTGCGCGTCCGCCACGGCGCCTTGGCCTCGCCCGCGTCCGTGTCGGCGAGGCTGTCGGAGAGGGCGGCGACGAGCGCGGCGACGTCGTCGCCGAAGCGTGCCCGCACGTCTGCGAGGCGACCCACCCCGCCGTGGTCCTCCGCCACGTCGTGCAGCAGGGCGGCAGCCACCTGCACGTCGTCGCCGCCGTGCTCGAGGACCAGGGCCGCGACCGACCACAGGTGCGACAGGTAGGGCACGGCGGTGCCC
>DASSGC010000099.1:0-13885 GCA_035693765.1 Acidimicrobiales bacterium | reverse complement strand
GGCGGGGGGAGCCGCCGCCCGCCGGGCGCGCGTGCGCCGGGCCGGCGGGGCGGCTCGGGTGGCCGGTGCCGGCTCGGCCGCATGCCGGGCGCGCCGGCGCCGGGCCGGCGGGGTGGGCTCGGCCGCGGGAGCCGCGGCGGGCGCGGCCGCCTCGCCGATGCGGGCGAGCACGGTGCCCACCGGCACCTCCCGGCCGGGCTCGACCAGCAGGTCGGTGACCACGCCGTCCTCGAACACCTCGACGTCGATGGTCGACTTGTCGGTGTCGACGACGGCCACGATGTCGCCCTTGTGCACCACGTCGCCGGGCGCGACATGCCACTCGAGCACCGTGCCGGCGTCCATGTCCGCACCGAGCGAGGGCATGAGGAAGTCGCCCATGGTCAGGCCCCCAGCTCCTTGGCGGCGGCCACGACGTCGGCCACCTGGGGCAGCGCGGCCTCCTCCAGGTGGCGGGCGTAGGGCATCGGCACCTCGGCGCTGCACACCCGGGCGACCGGCGCGTCGAGGTCGTAGAACGCCTCCTCGGTGATGCGGGCGCTCACCTCGGCCGACAGGCTGCCGGTGCGCCAGCCCTCGTCGACCACGACCGCCCGGTGCGTCCGGGTCACCGACCCGACGACGGTCGCCGTGTCGAGGGGCCGCAGCGTCCGCAGGTCGATGACCTCGGCCTCGACGCCGTCGGCCGCGAGCCGCTCGGCCGCCGCGGTCGCCGCGCCCAGCGTGCCCCCGTAGGTCACGATCGTGAGGTCGCTGCCCGGGCGGCGGACCACGGCCCGGTCGAGGTCTGTCGGCCCGGCGTCGTCGGCCAGCTCGCCGGCCATCGGGTAGAGCGAGCCGTGCTCGAAGATCAGCACCGGGTCGGGGTCCTCCAGCGCCGTCCACAGCATGCCCCGGGCGTCCTCCAGGGTGGCGGGGGCGACGACCCGGATGCCCGGGATGTGGGCGTACCACCCCTCCAGGCTGTGCGAGTGCTGGGCGGCGAGCTGGCGGCCGGCGCCGGTCGTCATGCGGATGACGAGCGGCACGTTGAACTGCCCGCCCGACATGTGGAGCAGCGTCGCCGCGTTGTTCACGATCTGGTCGAGGGCGAGCAGGCTGAAGTTGACGGTCATCACCTCGACGATCGGGCGGAGCCCGCCGAGCGCCGCGCCGATCCCGGCGCCGACGAAGCCCACCTCCGACAGCGGCGCGTCGCGCACGCGCTCGGGGCCGAACTCCTCCAGCAGCCCCAGGCTCACGGCGAAGCAGCCGCCGTAGCGGCCGACGTCCTCGCCCATGAGGAACACGCGCTCGTCGCGTTGCAGGGCTTCGCGCAGGGCCGCCCGCATCGCCTCCCGGTAGGTCGTCTTCACGTCGGCACCTCGCTCGTGACGAATCGGGTGAGGTCCTCGACGGGCTCGGGGGCACCCGCCTCGGCGGCCGCCACCGCCGCGTCGATCTCGGTGGCCACCTCGTCCTCGATGGCCGCGAGGTCGTCGTCGCCGGCCAGGCCGTCGGCCGTGAGCCGGGCGAGGAGCAGGGTGAGCGGATCGCGCTCGCGCCACGCGGCGATCTCCTCCTTGGGCCGGTAGCGGTCGGGGTCGTACATCGAGTGGGCCCGGAACCGGTAGGTGCGCAGCTCCAGGAACACGGGCCCGCCACCGCCCCGGATCTGCAGCGCCGCCCGCCGGGCGGCGTCCTCGACCGCCAGGACGTCCATGCCGTCCACCGACCAGGCGGGCACCCCGTAGCCGGTCGCCCGCAGGGCCAGGTCGGTCACGGCCTCGCTGCGGTCGAGGGCGGTGCCCATGGCGTAGAGGTTGTTCTCGCAGCAGAACAGGACCGGCAGCCGCCACAGGGCGGCGAGGTTCATCGTCTCGTGGTAGGCGCCCTCGGCGGCGGCCCCCTCCCCGAAGAAGCAGGCGGTCACCCGGGGCCTCCCGGCCAGGTGATCGGCGAGCGCCAGCCCCGCGGCCAGGGGGAGCCCACCGCCGACGATGGCGTTCCCGCCGTAGAAGTGGGTGGCCCGGTCGAACAGGTGCATCGAGCCGCCCCGCCCGCGGCTCGTGCCCTCGACCTTGCCGAACATCTCGGCCATGACGGCGGCCATGTCGATGCCCCGGGCCAGCGCGTGGCCGTGCTCGCGGTAGGTGGCGACGACGGCGTCATCCGGCTCCAGCGCCTGCATGACCCCGACGGCGATCGCCTCCTCGCCGATGTAGAGGTGCAGGAAGCCCCGGATGCGGGCGGCGCTGTAGAGCTCGACGCAGCGCTCCTCGAAGCGCCGGATGCGCACGATCTGGTGCAGCAGGGCCAGGCCGTGCTCGCGGCCGAGGGGGTCCGGGCTCACGACGCCGTCTCCAGCGTCGACAGGTCGCCTTCGGGCAGGCCCAGCTCCCGGGCCTTGAGCAGGCGGCGGAGGATCTTGCCGCTCTTGGTCTTGGGAAGGTGCTGGTCGAAGGCGATCTCCCGGGGGGCGACGGCGGCGCCGAGCCGCTTGCGGGCGTAGCCGATGAGGTCGAGCCGCAGCTCGTCGCCCGGCTCGTACCCCGGGCCCAGGGTGACGAACGCCTTGACGACCTCGCCCGCCACCTCGTCGGGCACGCCGATCACGCCGGCCTCGACCACGGCCTCGTGCTCCATGAGCACGCTCTCCACCTCGAACGGGCCGATCAGGTGCCCGGCCGACTTGATGACGTCGTCGGCCCGGCCGACGAACCAGTACCAGCCGTCCTCGTCGCGCCGCGCCACGTCGCCGGTGAGGTACCAGCCGCCGGCGAAGCAGGCCGCGTAGCGGGCGTCCTCGTGCAGGTAGCCCCGGAACATCGACGGCCAGCCGGGGCGCAGCGCCAGCTCGCCGTCGACGCCCGGGCGGTCGATCACCTGGACCGTGCCGTCGCGCACCGCGGCCCGCCCGTCGGGCCCCTGGGTGAGGAGCGCGGCGTCGACGCCGGGCAGGGGCCGTCCCATCGATCCCGGGCGGATGTCGCAGCCGGCCAGGTTGGCGACCATGATCCCGCCGGTCTCGGTCTGCCACCAGTTGTCGTGGACGGGCAGGCCGAACGCCACCTGCCCCCACACCACGACCTCGGGGTTGAGCGGCTCGCCCACGCTGGCCACGAACCGCAGCGCCGACAGGTCGTGGCGGCGCGCCTCGTCCGCCCCGGCCCGCATGAGCATGCGGAGCGCGGTGGGCGCCGTGTACCAGACGCTGACGCGCTGCTCCGCCAGGATGCGGTACCAGCGCTGGGCCTCGTAGTCGCCCTCGTCGACGATGCTGGTCACGCCGTGGGTCAGCGGGGCGATCACCCCGTAGGACATGCCGGTCACCCAGCCGGGGTCGGCGGTGCACCAGAAGACGTCGCCCTCGTGCAGGTCGAGGGCCGACGTGCCCGTGGCGTGGTGGGCGACCACGGCGTCGTGCACGTGGACGGCGCCCTTCGGCGTGCCGGTGGTGCCGCTGGTGAAGTGCAGCAGCGCCATGTCCTCGGGGTCGGTGGCCGGGATGGTGAACGTGTCCTCGGCCCGGGCGAGCGCGTCGCCGAGGTCGACCGCGCCGGGCACGCCGAGGACCCGGGGCCCGGCACCGACCAGCAGCACGTGGTCGAGGTGCGGGAGCAGGGCGCGGACGGGGGCGACCTTGCGCCGGTACAGCGAGGGCGTGGTCACGAGCACCCGGCCCTCGCCCAGGTGGAGGCGCTGCCGCACGGGCTCGGGGCCGAACGCCGGGAACAGCGGGCACACGACGCTGGTGTTCTTCAGCGTGCCGAGGACGGCGGTGTGCAGCTCGGGGATCCGGCCGAGCAGGGTGAAGACCCGCTCCCCCCGCCCCACGCCGAGTGACCGGAGGACGTTGGCGAACCGGTTGGAGGCGGCCGCGAGCTGGCCGTAGGTGGCCTCGGTGACCGCACCGTCCCGCCGCAGCCAGCGCACCGCGACCTGGTCGCGGCGGGGGCCGGCGGCGTGGCGGTCGACCGCCTCGTGGGCGATGTTGAGGCCCTTCCCGCCGGGGAGGCCGTCGAGGCCGCGGCGGGCGTCCGCCCAGCTGAACATCGCACAGGCGGCCTCGTAGTCGACGACGTTGGGGATGATGCCGCCGGGCCACCCGGTCTTGTGGATCGGCGGCCGGGTCGCTGTCCCCTGCATCGTCGTCACCTGCCGGTCGGCGCGCCCGGCCGGCCCGCGGGGACGCGTCGCTCGTCCGCGGCCTCGGCGAACTCGTTGAAGGCCTCCCAGGCACGGGGCGCGTAGACGCTGGCGGTGCCCCCGTCCATCAGCAGTGCCACGCCCAGGACCTCGGCGATCTCGCCCGGGGTGGCGCCCGCCCGGGCCGCCGCCTTGGCGTGGTAGGCGATGCAGCCGTCGCAGCGCTTGACCACCGAGAGGGCCAGGGCCACCGCCTCCTTCAGCCGGGCCGGCAGCTCACCCTCGGCGACGGCCGCGTCGTGGAGGTGCGTGAACCCGGCCCAGGCCTCCGGGATCGCGTGCCGCAACGACCGGGTCGGTGCCCGCAGCGCCTGCAGGGTGTCGCCGTGACCTGCCATCTCGTCCTCCCTGATCGAACCGGGAACCGCGTGTTGCAGGTGCCCGCGTTCAGTGTCCGAGCCCCGCGGCCGCGGTGACAGGGCCGAAGGTCACCTCGGCGGCGTCGCCCGGTCCCCGATCCGGCGGGTGGTCTGCGGAACCGGTCCGGCGGGGTCGGCACCGGCGCGCAGGGGGCGCGCCGCATCCGGTCCCACGGCCGGGGTCGGAGGTGGTTGCATGGCAGCACCCGGTGGCGACCCCGCCGGACCACCGACGGAAGGCCATCCCGACCGTGAAGTCCGACACCGGCGCCACCCCCTGCGCCCCGGTCGAGCAGGTGATCCTCCTCGACCCCGCCGGGCGGCCGTCCGGCACCGCGCCCAAGCACGCCGTCCATCACCGCCGCACCCCCTACCACCTGGCCTTCTCGTCGCACATCGTGCGGGAGGACGGCCGGGTCCTGCTCACCCGGCGGGCGCTCCGGAAGGCCACGTGGCCGGGTGCCTGGACCAACGCCTGCTGCGGCCACCCCGCGACGGGCGAGACGCTGCGGGAGGCGGTCGCCCGCCGCCTCGGCGACGAGCTGGGCCTGCGGCCGGTCCGGATGGCCGTGGCCCTCCCCCGCTTCAGCTACCGGGCGACGATGCCCGACGGCACCGTCGAGCACGAGCTCTGCCCGGTGGTGCTGGCCGAGGTCGACGGTGATCCGGTCCCCGATCCTGGCGAGGTCGACGGCACGGCCTGGGTCACGTGGCGGGCGTTCCTCGACCGGGCCGCACGCCGGCCGGACAGCCTCAGCCCCTGGTCCGTCGCCCAGGCGGCCGAGCTCGCGCCGCTCGTCACGTCGCCGCTCGCCTGGCTCGACGCCCACGCCGCCCCGCCCGCCGTGTCGCCGGCCCGCCGCCTGTCCACCACGGCCATCGGCCTCGACACCGCCGTCGTGGTGCCGCCGCCGGCCGGGTCGCCCGGGCCGGAGGCGTGACGGCGGTGGCGCACCGCACCAGGGCCGGCGGGGCTCACTCCTCGGGTCGTCGGGTGGTGACCTCGGCCGGCGCCGCCGGCGCCGCCGGCGCCGCGGCCCCGTTGCGCCCCGCCGCGGCACCGTTCGTGCCGCTCGTGCCGCTCGTGCCGCTCGTGCCGCCGCCGACGGGCGCGCCGCCGCTCGCCGTGCCGTTGGCGGCGACGTCGCCGGCGGCGCCGCCGCCGGACGCGGCGTCGAGCGCCGACTGCCGGGTGTCCTTGCGGATCGACAGCCAGATCGACACGGCCAGCACCAGGGCGATGACGCCCAGGCTGGCGGCGGTGGGGATGTGGTACCACTCGGACACGATCATCTTGACGCCGACGAACGCGAGGATGACCGCCAGGCCCTGCTGGAGCAGCGAGAACTTCTCCCGCAGGTCGGCGAGCAGGAAGTAGAGGGCCCGCAGCCCCAGGATGGCGAAGGCGTTCGAGCTGAACACGATGAACTGCTCGCGGCTCACGGCCAGGATCGCCGGGATCGAGTCGACGGCGAACACCACGTCGCTGGTCTCGATGACGATGAGGACGGCCAGCAGCGGCGTGGCCAGCAGCTTGGCGTTGCTGCGGACGAACAGGCGCTGGCCGTTGTACTCGGTGGTCGACGGGATGACCTTGCGCACCAGCCGCAACACCGGGTTGTGCTCGGGATGCACCTCCTCGTCGTCGTGGCGCAGCATGCGCACCGCCGTCACGAGCAGGAAGGCGCCGAACACGAACAGCATCCACTCGAACCGCTGGAGCAGCGACACGCCCACGAAGATGAAGATGAACCGCAGCACCAGGGCGCCGAAGATGCCCCAGAACAGCACCCGGAACTGGTACTCCCGCGGCACCGCGAAGTAGCTCATGATCAGCGCCCACACGAACACGTTGTCGACGCTCAGGCTCTTCTCGATGAGGTAGCCGGAGATGTACTCGGTGGCGGCCGGGCCACCGTGCCAGCCGAGGATGACGAAGGTGAAGGCCAGGCCGATGCTGATCCACACGGCCGACTCGATGGCCGCTTCCTTGGTGGTCGGGGCGTGGGGCCTGCGGTGGACGATCAGCAGGTCGGCGATCAGCAGTGCGGTCACGAAGGCCAGGAAGGCGAACCACACCCACACGGGTACGTCGAAGCTGGCGAAGTTGGCGTCGTTCGACGACGACTCGGACGCCAGGATGGCGTAGGACGGGATCACCGATTACCTCCGGCTGTGTGCCACGGGGACTACCAGCCGAAGGTCTCGCCCGCCACGGGGGCCGAGAGCACCGGGCCTCGGGGCGGTACCCGCCGCTCGGCCGTCCTGACGATGACTCACGTTGAGGGCTACTCCCCTTCGGTCCTGGTGAGTCTAGCTGTCCGGGGCGGCTCTCCCGAACCTCCGCCGAGTCGGCGGGGTCACCGGACCCGGAGCGGCGCCCGCCCGGCGCCGCCGGGCTACCCCTCGGGCGACCCCGCCAGGTCGCCGCACCGGATCCCCCCGCGCGACCCCGCGACCTCGCTGATCGTCCGGCCCGCCGCGATTCCGCCCGGCACGGTCTCGGTCCGTTCGTCGGTCTGCTCCAGCGTGCCCTCCGCCCAGCGATAGGTCGTCGTGACGATCCGCGTCTCGGCGTCTTCCAGGGACGCGTAGGCGACCACGAGCTCGTTCCGGCCGTCGCCGTCGAGATCGGGGCAGGAGAACCCGCCGACGACGGTGGCGGCGGCGTCGTAGAGCGCCTGCTCCTCGGGGAACCCGACGGGGTGGAGCCGCCCGGTCCCCGCCGTGCCCAGGAACCCGCCCCACCAGGTGTGGGCGCCGGGCACGTGCGCGTAGACGACCTCCTCGCGGCCGTCGCCGTCGAGGTCGGTGACGCCCAGGAGCCGGGCCGTGGCCGAGTTGCCGACGAGGGCCACCTCGTCGACCGTGCCCGAGGCGTAGACCACCCGCACGGTGAACGGGCCCTCGCCGAACGTCGCGGGCGGTGGCGCGTACAGCCCGACCGCGTCGACCCGGCCGTCGCCGTCGACGTCGCCGGTGTCGGCGCGCCCGCAGGTGAACGCGGGATCCTGCGGGCACACCGGTTCCGTCGCGGGGTCCCCGGGCGGCGGGACCTCGCCCCCGGCCGGCGGAACGGTGGCACCCGGGAGCGTCGGCACCGGGCGATCGCTCGCCGGCGGGGTCGGGGGCGGTGCCGTCGGTGGCGGGTCGTCCGCCGTGCGCAGGCGGTCGTCCCCGCCGCCCTGCGCCACCAGGGCGGCGGCAGCGAGCGCGGCCACGGCCAGCACGGCGGCGGCGAGCGGCGCCCGGCGTCGCGACCGCGGCAACCGTCGCGGTGGCCGCGACCGGCCGCCGGCGGCGGTGAGGGAGGTGGCCAGGCCGGTGCGGGCCGCGATCGCCTCCCACGCCCCCGGGTCGGTGGTGGTGGTCGCCGCGGCGTCCGCCAGCCGCCGGACGAGCTCGGCTTCTCGGGTGTCCGGTCCGCCGGTCATGCCTCGAGGACCTCCTTGAGCCTGGCCAGCGCCCGGTGGAGCTGCGACTTCACCGTCGCCGTCCGGCACCCGGTCAGCTCGCCGATCTCCGCGAGCGGCAGGTCGGCGTAGAAGCGCAGCACCACGACGGCCCGATGCCGGGGCGACAGGCGGCCGAGTGCCGCCCAGGTCTCGTCGACCTCGGGCGCGTCCGCCACCGGCACCGGCTCCTGGCGGGCGAGGCGCAGGCCCGTCCTCCGGCGACGCGTCAACCCCCGGCAGCCGTTCACCACCGACCGGTAGAGGTAGCCGTCGGGGTTGTCGACGGCGTCGAAGCGGGGGTAGAGCGCCACGAAGGCGTCCTGCACCACCTCCTCGGCCACCTCGTTCGACCCGGTGATCAGGTGCGCCACCCGGGTCAGCCGCCCGTAGGAGGCGCGGTAGGTGTCCTCGAACGACGCCGGCGACCGCAGCTTCGCCACCTCGCCGTCCGCCGCCGACATCGCTGTCACACCCCTACCGATGCACGGCGTCCCCGAAAGGTTTCGTGTCAGCGCGTGTCGCTGGCGGTGGCGCCCACGATGGCCTGGGCGGCCGCCAGCCGGGCGACGGGCACGCGGAACGGCGAGCACGACACGTAGTCGAGGCCGACCCGCTGGAAGAACGCGATCGACTCGGGGTCGCCGCCGTGCTCGCCGCACACGCCCAGCTTGAGGCGGCGGTTGGCGGCCCGCCCCCGCTCGGCGGCCATCTCGACCAGGGCGCCGACGCCCCGCTGGTCGATCGTCTCGAACGGGTTGCGGCGGAGCAGGCCCTCGGCCAGGTAGGCGGGCATCAACCGCGCCTCCACGTCGTCGCGGCTGAAGCCGAGGGTCATCTGGGTCAGGTCGTTCGTCCCGAAGCTGAAGAAGTCGGCCACCTCGGCGATGTCGTCGGCCCGCAGCGCGGCGCGCGGGGTCTCGATCATCGTGCCGATCGAGATCTCCAGCTTGCGCCGCGAGCCCGCGAGGGCCTGGGCGATGGCGTCGGTGACCCAGCGCCGCGCCGCGACCATCTCCTCCCGGTTGATGGTCAGCGGGATCATGATCTCGACGACCGGCTTGCCGCCCGCCTTGGCCCGCTCGAGGGCGGCCTCCACCAGCGCCCGCACCTGCATGCCGTACAGCCCGGGCTTGAGCACGCCCAGGCGGACGCCGCGCACCCCGAGCATCGGGTTCTGCTCGTGCCACGACCGGGCCGCCGACAGCAGGCGGCGCTGGTCGGCCGGCAGCTTGCCCGTGGCCTCCTTGACGGCCAGCTCGTCGATGCTGGGCAGGAACTCGTGCAGCGGCGGGTCGAGCAGCCGGACGGTGACCGGCAGCCCGTCCATCGCCTCGAGGATCTCGACGAAGTCGGCCCGCTGCACCGAGCGGAGCTTCTCCAGCGCGGCGGCCTCGCCGTCGGGCGTGTCGGCGAGGATCATCTCGCGCACGACCGGCAGCCGGTCCTCGCCGAGGAACATGTGCTCCGTGCGGCACAGGCCGATGCCCTCGGCCCCGTACTCCCGGGCCTTGGCCGCGTCCGGACCGGTGTCGGCGTTGGCCCGCACGGCGAGCCGGGACCGCCGGCGGTTGCGCCCGTGGCGGATGGCGTCCGCCCAGCCCAACAGCGTCTCAAGCTCCGCCGGCGCCTCGCTGGAGGCCAGGCCCACCTCACCCAGCACCACCCGGCCGGTCGTGCCGTCGAGCGAGATGACGTCGCCCTCCGACACGGTGACGCCGCCAGCGGTGAAGCTGGTGCCCGAGATCGTGACGGCCTCGGCACCCACCACCGCGGGGATGCCCCAGCCCCGGGCCACGACCGCGGCGTGGCTGACGAGCCCGCCCCGGGCGGTGAGGATGCCCTCCGACGCCTGCATGCCGTGCACGTCCTCGGGCGAGGTCTCGTTGCGGACGAGGATCACCTTGTCGCCCCGCGCCGCCGCCGCCGCGGCCGCGTCGGCGGTGAAGGCCACCTTCCCCACCGCGGCCCCGGGCGACGCCGCCAGCCCGGTGGCGATCACCTGGACGTCGGCCTCGGCGAACTGGGGGTGGAGCACCTGCTCCACATGGTCGGCGGTGATGCGCAGCAGCGCCTCGTCGCGGGTGATCCGCCACCCCCGGCGGCGCTGGTTGGTCATGTCGACGGCCATCCGCAGGGCGGCCCGGCCGGTGCGCTTGCCCACCCGGGTCTGGAGCATCCAGAGCTTGCCCTGCTCGATCGTGAACTCGGTGTCGCACATGTCGCGGAAGTGCGCTTCCAGCCGGGCGAAGATGCCGAGCAGCTCGTCGCGGGCGCCGGGGAAGTGGCGACCGATGTCGTCGAGGTTCTCGGTGTTGCGGATGCCCGCCACCACGTCCTCGCCCTGGGCGTTGACCAGGAAGTCGCCGTAGGGCTTGTCCTCGCCGGTGGCGGCGTTGCGGGTGAAGCCGACCCCGGTGCCCGACTGGTCGTCGCGGTTGCCGAACACCATCACCTGCACGTTCACCGCCGTACCGAGGTCGTGGGGGATCTTCTCCCGGTCGCGGTAGGCCCGGGCCCGGGGGCTCTCCCACGACCGGAACACCGCCTCGATGGCCCCCCGGAGCTGGTGCTGGGGGTCCTGGGGGAAGGCCCGGCGGGTCTGCGTGCGGACGATCCGCTTGTAGATGGCGCACAGGTCCTTCAGCGCCTCGGCCGGCAGGGCGGCGTCGCTGCTCGCCCCGGCGTTGGTCTTGGCCCGCTCCAGCTCGGAGTCGAACAGCTCACCGGGCACGTCCAGCACGATGCGGGCGTACATGGCGATGAAGCGCCGGTAGGAGTCGTAGGCGAACCGGTCGTCGGACGTGCCCCGAGCCAGGCCCTTCACGCTGCGGTCGTTGAGCCCGAGGTTGAGGACCGTGTCCATCATCCCGGGCATCGAGAACTTGGCGCCCGACCGCACGCTCACCAGCAGGGGGTCGGCGGGGTCGCCGAGCCGCCGTCGCATCTTCCGCTCCAGGGTGCCGACGTGCCGGACCACCTCGGCGGTGAGACCCGCGGGCCAGCCCGACCGCATGTGGTCGCGGCACGCGTCGGTGGTGATCGTGAACCCGGGCGGCACCGGCAGTCTCAACACGGCGGTCATCTCGGCGAGGTTGGCACCCTTGCCTCCGAGGAGATCCTTCATCTCCATCGGCGGCCGGGGGTGACGGTGATCGAACGCGTAGACGTACGGCACGGCAGCAGCCTCTCGGTTGTTCCGTCGCGGCAGTTCGAGCCTACGCCCGCGCCGGCGACCGGTTCGGCGCCGGCATCGGCCGGGCCGCGGCATGCTCTTGTCCAGGGCAGGGAATCGGGAGGCGCGGTCATGGAACCAGAGTGGGAATGGACGAAGCAGACGGGACCGTTCTCGCCGGTCGACGTCCCCGGGGCCACCGCCCGGTTCGTCCTGGAGCAGACGGGCGACGCGTGCTTCGCCGTCGCCGGCGACGGCTTCCAGTACAACGGCGACCCCTCGATCGAGGTCACGCCCGAGACGTTGCCCAAGACGGACTTCGCGTCGATCCCCCGGTACATGGCCTGGCTCGTGAGCCGCTACGGGCCCCACACGCCCGCTGTGCTGGTGCACGACCAGCTCGTCGTCGACGGCATGCCCTTCAGCGAGCGCCGCGCGGCCGACGACCTGTTCCTGTTCATCATGCGCCAGATCGACGTGCCGCCCGTGTCGGCCCGGCTCATGTGGTCGGCGGTCACGCTGGCCACCCTGTGGACGGGCGGGCGGCTCCGCCGCGCCGCGGTCGTGCTGTGGGGCCTGCTGGCGACGGCCGGGATCGCCCTGCTCGTCGCCGGCCTGGTCACCCTGACCCCGTGGCTCGTGGCCGTGGCGCTGGTCGGGCCGGCGGTCGGCGCCCTGGCCTGGGGCGACCGCTACGTCGCCGGCCTGGTCGCCGGCTACGCCCTCCCGGTGATCGCCGTCCCCGCGCTCACCGCGTACGTCGGGTACGCCGTGTACTGGGCGATCGAGGGCACGGTGAAGCTCGTACGGCGGCGCCTGCCCCACAACCAGGGCGTGGAGCTGCGCCCGCCGCTCCCCTACCAGGGCCGGTGACTCACGCCCTGCGGGCGCGGAGGCTGTACATCAGCGGGATGCGGGGCACGTCGTCCGGCAGCCGGTAGGTGTCGCCGTCCTTCACCAGGAAGGGCCAGCGGGGGAACAGCGTGTAGTCGAGCTCGTGCAGCAGCTCGACCGTGAACCCGGCCGCCACGACGGCGGTCACCACCGCGCCCAGGCCGTGGGTCCACTCCACGGTCACGTTGTGGGTCGTGGCCGCGCCGAGGTCGGCGTAGGTGCCGGCGCCGTCGTCGAAGCGCTGGGGCTCGTCGTGGAAGTACGGGTAGCGGACCGTGAGGTCGTCGTCGCCGAGGACGGCGTGGAAGGGGTGGAACTCGGCCAGGTAGAGCGTCCCGCCCGGCGCGGCCAGGGCGGCCATGACCCGGGCCCACCGGTCGATGTCGGGCAGCCAGGTGACGGCGCCGAACCCGGTGTAGACGACGTCGAAGGTGCGCCCGCCCACCAGGTCGACGGCGTCGTACACGTCGCCGGCCACGAACTCGGCGTCGAGCCCCGCCCGGCGGGCGATGCCGGTCGCCGCCTCCACCGCCGGCTCGGAGAAGTCGATGCCGGTCACCCGGGCGCCGCGCCGGGCCCACGAGAGGGTGTCCATGCCGAAGTGGCACTGGGGATGGACCAGGGTCCGCCCGTCCACGTCACCGACCTCGTCGATCTCGAACGGGCGCAGCGTGGTGGCGGTCGGGTCGGCCACGAAGGCGTCCACGCCGTAGAACTCGCTGCCGACGTGCAGCGCCACCCGCTCGTCCCACCATGCCCGGTTGGTCTGCCGCCAGTCGTCGCTCACCGGCCCAGCCTGCCACCAGGCCCGAACCCCACCCGAACCGGCGTCCCACGGTCCCCCGAGCGCGCGCCATCGCGGCCAGAACGGCGAGGCCGCCCGCCCGCCCCGGCGGCGGGCGCGGCGGTCCGTCACGCGACGCTGATCCAGACCGCCTCCGAGGCGCCGACCAGCCGGCCGCCGCCGTCATAGATCGCGCCCCGGCCGTACGCCTTGCGGCCGTCCGTCCCGGCACGCTCGGCCACCACCTGGTACGTCTCACCCGCCCGCAGGCGGCCCGGCACCTCGGCCCGCAGGCGGCCGAGCAGCGCCACCCCGCCCGGGCGCATGTGCACCCACGCGGTCGGGCAGTCGAGCGCCGCCCAGCCGGCCTCCGGCGGCAGCAGGCCGTCGGGCCCGGCCAGTGCCGGATGCGGCCGGAACGCGGCCGCGACCCGGGCCGGTCGACCGCCCGCCGCCGGCGGCCCGGCGACCGGGCCCGGGAAGATGCGCAGGCCGTCGTGCGGCAACCGGTCGGTCCCGCACACGAAGCAGCCGGGGAAGGGGTGCTCGGTCCAGCCGCCGAACCCGGCGACGGCCGCCCGGGCCTCGCCCGGCTCGACCGGCGCCGGTGCCCGGAGCGGCCCGGGGGCACGCCGCGCCGCCACCAGCACGGTGCCGTCCACGCCGAGGGTGGCCCGGTCGTCGGCGACGCGTAGGTCGAGCGGCACGCCGGGCGGGGTCGGGGCCTGCAGCGTGACCTCGACCGGGCCCCGGCCGAGGTGGCCGGCGACGGTGCCCGACACCCACCCGCCGTTGACCATGCCCGGCGGGCCGATCCGGCCCGCCGGGAAGGTCACCGTCGTGGACAGCCACGGATCGGCGATCTCGGCGAGGTGGCGCCGGGACGAGGTGGTGGTGCCCATGCCCCTCACCCCCACCGCGGCTGGGCGTCGGGATCGAGGCCCAGCGCCGCCTTGCCGACGATCTCGTGGACGGCCAGCCGGTTGGCCGGGTGCACCCGCCCGAGGCGGACGTCCCGGAAGAGCTGCTCGAT
>DASSGC010000098.1:0-12410 GCA_035693765.1 Acidimicrobiales bacterium | reverse complement strand
GGCGGGGGCTACGAGGTCGACGGCCGGGCCGCGGTCGTCACGGGCCTGCAGCTCTGCGAGGCCGGATCGTTCACCGTGGGGCTGGCCCCCGACCTGGACGCGGCGACGGTCGACACCCTCACGTACCTGCTCTCGCAACTCTGCGGGCTCTGACGCGGGGCCGCGCCGCCGGGGTCCGCCGGCCCCGGCCGGGCGGCCGCGCCCGCCTGCGGGCGCGGGCCGGATCGCTGCCGGGCCGACCGGGACGCCGAGCCGGCCGCGCGCCGAAAAGTGAACCGACACGCCGTCGCGTCCGTACCGGAGTCGGTGGGGCGTTGTCACACACCAACCGAGGAGCAGCGTGTGCACACAGATCTGAACCTCCGGCGAGTCGCCGGCACCGTGGCCCTCATGGCCACGTCGGCCGGTGTGCTGGGCGCGTTGGCGTCACCCGCCGGCGCGCAGACCGGCGCGTCCGCGGTGCTGCAGGACGGGATCGTCGTCGTCACCGGCACCGAGGTCAACGACCGGATCGGCCTCACGTCCGACGCCAACCAGCTCGTCGTGGACTTCGGCTTCGACGGCACGGTCGACGCCCAGTTCGCTCGCGCCAGCTACCGGGCGGCACGGGTCCAGGCGCTGGGCGGCGCCGACAACCTGAGCCTCCGGGGCAGCGGCGACGTCCCGATCACCATGAGCGGCAACGCCGGCGGGGATGTCGTCAGCGTGTCCGGCAGCATCGGCGAGACGGGCGAGGGCGATGCCGCGACCACGCTGAACGGGAACGGCGGCAACGACCGGCTCTTCGCCACCGCCCCCGGGCCGGTGACGGTCCAGGCCGGTGCCGGCGACGACCTCGTCCGCGGCGGGGAGGCGGGCATCGGCCGGGAGACCATCTCGCTCGGCGACGGCAACGACCGCTTCATCAGCTCGCTGAACACGTTCGTGGGCGACCGCAGCGACGTCGTCGACGGCGGCGCCGGGCAGGACAGCCTGCAGGCGGAGGGCACGTTCGCGGACGAGGGCCTGAACCTGTCGGCGGAAGCCGGGAAGCTCGTCATGCGCCACAACTTCCGGGATCGGATCGACGCGGACAACGTCGAGGACGTGAGGTGGATCGGGTTCGGCGGCCTCGACGCCGGCGATGCCGTGTCGGTGAACGACCTGACGGGTACCGACGTCGTCCGCTTCACGCCCGACTTCAGCGCCGGCCCGGGCATCGCGCGTCCGAACGGCAGCGCCGACAACCTCACGGTGCGGGGGACCGACGGCGTCGACCGCATCACGGTGACCGGCTCGGGATCGGACCTCACCGTGGCGGGCCTCACGCCGCTCGTCACCGCGGTCTTCGTCGAGCCGCACGACTTCCTGCTGATCGACACCCTGGGCGGCAACGACGTCGTCGACACCTCCGGGCTCCAGCCCGGCCTGGTGCAACTCCTGCAGAGGTGACCGTTCCGGTGCAGCGCCGGCGTCGTGACGACGGCGCCGGCGCGTCCGGCACGGCGGACGGGCGCGGCGGCCGATCGGGCGTCACGACACCCGGCAGCCGGCGTGCCACCCGGGCCGGCGACGTCCGGCTGAACGGCGCGAACGGCGACAACCCAGGCGGTGACATGGCGAGGATGCAGCGAACGGGCTCGGTCGGCGAGCGGTTCAGGGCGGGCGACGAGCGCGCCCTGGAGGAGATCTTCGACGAGTACGCGGGCCCCATGCTCGCGGTCGCTCTCCACATGCTCGCGGACCGCCGCCTGGCCGAGGAGGCGGTGCAGCAGGCGTTCGTCCAGGCCTGGCGGGCGGCGTCGACGTTCGCGCCGGAACGTGCCCTGGGGCCCTGGCTCCGGTCCATCGTGCGGCGCACGGCCGTCGACGCCTGGCGGCGCGAGCGCCGGCACGCGGCGCGCAGCCTCGACGACGTGCCGCTGGCCGATCTCCCGTCCGTCGACCCCCCGTCGATCGCCGGCACGTCCGACATCTGGGCCATCCGCCAGGCCATCGACGCGTTGCCGCCGGTCAGCAGGGAGATCGTCCGCCTGGCCCACGTCGAGCAGCTGACCCAGCCCGAGATCGCCGCCCGGCTCGACGTCCCGCTGGGGACCGTGAAGTCCCGCACCCACACCGCCTACCGCCGGCTGGCGGCCGCCCTGTCCTGCACCGTCGAGAGGTCCTGATCGGAGATCGCCATGCCGTGGGAACCGACCGCCCTACCTGCGACGTATCGTCGGCTGTGACCGGCCACGACCCTGCCGATCCGGCCGTCGAGCGGCTGGTGGACACCCCCGCCGTGTGGGCCGAGGTGCCCGCCGGGCTGCGGGAGCGGGTGCTCGCGGACGCGCTCCGGGCCGGTGACGGCACGAACGCCACGCGGACCGCGCCGTGGCCGTCGCCGCGCGGCGGTCACCCGACGCTGCGCCGCTGGCAGCGCCCCGTGCTGCGGGCCGCCGCGGTGGCCGTCCTGTCGGGGCTGATGGTGGCCGGAGGGCTGCAACTGGGCGGCGGCACCGACCCCGGCGGCGTCGAGGTCGCGCTGTCCGGCACCGGCGAGGTGCCGGGGGCGACGGCGACCGCCGAGCTGCGGGACGAGCCGTCGGGCGTGTCGCTCGTGCTCGAGGTCGACGGCCTGCCACCCGCACCCGAGGGTGCCTTCTACGAGGTCTGGCTCGTCGGGCCGGCCGGCAAGGTGTCGGCAGGCACCTTCCACCTGCGTGCCAGGCAGGACCACATCCAGCTCTGGCTGGGCGTCGAGCCCGACGGCTACGACGCGATCACCGTGACCCGCCAACCGACGGCCGGGGGGACGACCGCCGAGGGCGTCGCGGTCCTGCGCGGGGACCTGCGGGACCGGTAGCGCGCCGCACGAGGAGGCCCGCGCCGCGCGGGCGCGGGGGCCCGGCCCGCGCCGGCCGGCGGGCGCACCGACCCGCACCGTCCCGAACCGGGTCGGCTCCGTCGCGCCTGGCGCGATCGCACCGACCCGGTTCGAGACGGGGGCCGCGGAACCGTCGCCCCCGCCGGCGGCCTCCGCCCGCCGCCGGTCAGACCCGCGCCGCGGCCCCGTCGAGGAGCTCGGCCATGTTGCCGTGGAAGAACCGCCGCTGCTCGTCCGGGCCGATCGTGGCCAGGGCCTCGTCGAACTTCGCGAGCGGGTCCTTGCCGCCCTCGGGGTGGGGGTAGTCGCTGGAGAACATGAACAGCTCCGGTCCCGCCTGGTCGATCATCCAGCCGACGTCCTCGCCGGGGAACGGGGTGAACTTCAGGTGCCGCCGGACGTAGTCGCTGGGCTTGTGCTCCAGCCGGCGGAGCGGCTCCTCGGTGCGCCGGAACGCCCGCAGGCCGTAGTCGAGCTGGCGCATCCACGACACGACCCAACCCGCGCCCTGCTCGATGCAGCCGCCCCGCAGCTTGGGGAACCGGTCGAACAAGCCGTCGTAGACGAGCGCCCCCAGGAACAGCGCGGGCGAGTCGTGGATGGCGAGGAAGTCCTTGGAGCGGATGTTCTCGCCGCCGCCGAGGTGGTCGGTCACGGGCATGGCGTTGTTGTGGAACGCACGGTCGAGCAGCGGACCGCCGCCCCCCACGTGCAGGACGAACGGCACGTTGGCCTCGGCGAGCGTGTCCCACGCCGGGTCGAGGTCGGGATGGGTGGGCGCCCGCTCTCCCGCCGCGGTGCTCGGCACCATCACCGCCCTGCACCCGGCGTCGATGGCCTCGGTGATCGACGCCACCGCCCGCTCGGGATCGACGAGCGGCACGAAGGCGACGCCGAGCAGGCGCTCGTCACCGGCGCAGAAGTTGGCGATCGCCCGGTTCTGCGCCGACGCGCCGGCGTAGAGGCGGTCGACATCGCGGCCGGTGAACATCGAGGTCGCGAACGTGGCGAACACCAGCTGCGCGTCGAACCCCAGCAGGTCGAGGACCCGGCTGCGCTCCGACGGGTCGAAGGCGCCCATCGCCTGCCAGCCCTTGTCCTGGAGCAGGCGTTCCTCGGCCTCGGCCGCCTTGGCGGGGTCGACGCGACGCTCGCCCGCGTTGCCCATCGCCTGCTCCAGCACGGGGGTGAGGGCGTCCATGCCCTTCCGGCGCAGCCGGTCGCGGTACTCCGGGTCGATGAACTCGTCGAGGAAGTCGGCCAGCTCCATCACGTGGCTGTCGGCATCCAGGATCGTCCGCTCTCCGGCGTAGGTCACTGTGGCATCTCCTGCACGTGGGGTAGTGACAATCTGTCACCAGTTCCGACAATCGCGCCTCGGGCGCCGGGCGCGCAAGAGCCGGCCGCCCACGGGACCGGCCCGCCGCTGGCCGGGACGTCAGTCGAGGTCGTCGTCTGCGCCCGCGGACGGGCCGGGCGGGCGGCTCGGGAGCACCCCGTCGCCGCCGGACGCGAGCGCGGTCAGGGAGGCCGTGACGATCGTCATGAAGGTCGTCTCCAGCAACCGCGCCTGGTGGGCCGTCGGATCGAGGCGCCACTGGCTCAGCACCGGATCGATGAGCGACAGCAGCATGGCGGTGCCCGCGGTCGCGGCCTCGGGCTCGATCCCGAGCTCCTTCTCGGCCCGGGCGGCGAACGCCCGTGAGGTCCTGCGATCGCGGGCCCGCTGCTCGCGACGGACCTCGGGGCTCCACGCGCCCGACGCCCGCAGCGCCGCGAAGAGGTCGCCCTGCTCGGCGGCAGCCCGCAGCGCGCCGCGTACGAGCGCGCGGAACATGTCGTGGATCGAGGCGGCGGCAGCCACCTCGGCGGTGAGGAGGTCGTGCACGTGGGCGGCCTCCCGCCGGTAGACGGCGCTGAGGAGCTCGCTCCGGTTGTGGAAGTGCTTGTAGACGAGGGGCCGGCTGACCCCGGCGCGCTCGGCGACCGCCTCCATCGTCACGGCCTCCGGTGAACCGGAGCCCACGAGCGCCGCGGCCACGTCGAGCAGCGTCTCCCGCCGTTCGGTCCGGCCGAGGCGCCCGGGCCGACCGGCGGCGTCCCGCGGCCCGTGCACGTCCAGCCCGGAATGGTCCACCCCACCATCCTGCACCGTGGGATCGGCCCCGTCGGCCGTCCCGATGCTGGACAGGCGATGGCTCCTGGTGCTGGGGAAGGACGCTAGGTCGCGAGGAACGTCGTGACCATCGACGCGATCCAGTCGGCGCGCTCCAGCATGCCGACGTGGGTCGTGCCGGGCAGGATCGCGAGCTGCGAGGACGGCAGCTCGGGGGCCAGGTCACCGAAGACGCCGCCGCCGAGCCGCCGGAACATCTCCACGGCGTGCTCCAGGCGGGTGCCGTCGGAGTCGCCGACGAGGACGAGAGCCGGTGCGGCGAGCTCGTCGATCGGCCAGTCGAACGAGGCCATGTCGAGCTGCTTCAACTTCTCGACCAGCGCCGGGAAGGCGGAGGGATCGGGCGCCGTCCGGTCGTACGCCTCGCGCCACGGCGTACCGGCGAACAGCTCGGGTGTGATGTTCTCGATGCCCTCGACGACCTCGGGGTACATGCCGTCACTGCTGGAGGACGCCGACACGATCGCCAGCTTGCGCACGCGTCGCGGGTGCCGCAGGCCGACCTGCAACGCTACGCCGCCGCCGAGGCTGTAGCCGTACACGTCGGCCTGCTCTATCCCCAGGTGCCCCAAGAGCGCGGCGGTGTCGTCGGCCAGCTGCTCGTAGGAGAACGGGCGGTCGATGTCGGCGGTGTGCCCGTGGCCCTGGAGCTCGACCGCGATCACCTGGTGGCTCTTGGCCAGCGCCGGGACGAGGTCGCCCATCAGCTCGACGGTCATGTAGGCGCCGGGCAGCACCACCAGCGGTCCCCCCGCCCCGTGGATCTCGTAGTACATCTCCAGCCCGTTGACCGGGGCGTAGCCGGTGTCGTTCGCCATCGCCCCTCCTCAGGGTCGCCGCCCACCCTACTGAGGGGTGCGACGTCATCCGCGGGCGACCTGTCACGACCCCTGCGCTGAGCCGAGGGGGGCGAACGACCGCCCGCCACGGCCACGGCCGGGAGCGCCGATGGTGGCAGTCTGGGCGGATGCGAAGCGACGCGGTCACGATCGAGGGCTACCTGGCCGAGCTACCGGAGGACCGCCGTGAGGCGCTGAGCGCGGTGCGCCAGGTGGTGCTCGATCATCTCCCCGCCGGGTTCGAGGAGGTCATGCAGTTCGGGATGATCAGCTATGTCGTGCCGCTCGAGCGCTACCCCGACACGTACAACGGCCAGCCGCTGACCGTAGCGTCGCTCGCCAACCAGAAGCGCCACATGGCGATCTACCTGGTCGGGGTCTACGGCGACGAGAGCTCTCAGCGTTGGTTGCGGGAGAGCTGGGAGGCGACCGGCAAGAAGCTGGACATGGGCAAGAGCTGCGTCCGGTTCAGGCAGCTCGATGACCTCGCCCTCGACGTGGTGGGCGAGGCCATCGCCCGCATACCGCTCGACGTCTTCATCGCGCACCACGAACGAGCACGCTCGTCGCCGGCGGGCGATGGGCGACCGCGGGCCGGGCAGGGTGATCGGCGCTGAGGGCGGAGGGCTGCCGTGTCGAGCTGCCGCGGATCGTGGACGGTCTGACCGACCGCCCGACTGGGTCTCGAATCGAAGGGCGCATGTCGTTACTGTCGTGGCCGCGCACCCAACACAGGGAGGCAATCATGGCGGTCGACACGTTCATGGCCTACGTCGGGGTGTATCCATCCGTCGCCGACGCCGACGCCGACTACGAGTTGGTCAAGGACCTTCACACGAAGGCGGGACTGATCGACGCGTATGACGCAGCGGTGATCGAGCGGCGACCCGATGGAAAGGTCAGGATCGCGAAGAAGCACGAGACCCCGACGCGGGTCGGGGGTGTTCTCGGCGGCGGCGTGGGACTGGCCACGGGCCTGGTCGTGGCGCTGTTCCCGTTCGCTGCGATCGGTGGTGGACTGCTGGCCGCCACCGCGGCCGGCGGCGCTGCGCTCGGGGCGGTGGCCGGACACGCGGCCGCGGGTATGAGTCGCGACGACCTCAAGGAGCTCGGCGAGCGGCTCGACGCCGGCGAGGCCGGGCTTGTGGTCGTGGCCGTCTCGGACATGGGCGCCAAGGTCCAGGAGGCGATGAAGCGCGCGGAAAGGATCGAAGCCAAAGAGCTGAAGGCGGACACGGCAGACATCGAGCGCGACGCCAACCAGGCCGCTGGCGGCGGCGATGCGTCTGCCAGCTGACTCGACCACCTGAGCCGACGCGGCCGTCTACCGCACGCTCCGCACCCCAGCGACTGTCACCGGTCCTTGGTCCTGACGCCCGAGTGTCACAACCGCGACCCGAGCTCGTCGGTGCCGGGAGCCGGGCAGCGTGAGCCGCATCAGGCGACCGGCTCGGCTGGTCGGTGCGCTGACCGGCCGGCGGCCGGGGTGGCCGCCGGCCGGCCGGGCGTCAGAGCGAGGCTGCGCCGAGGGCGTTGACCATCCCCGCGCCGAAGAACGACGTGTTGCCGATGCCACCGGTGCACCGGCGCGGGTCGTCCGCGGGCCAGACGGCGGGGCACGGGAGCGGCGTCGCGGAGCGGCGCACCGCGGCGGCGACGGCCCCCGGGCTCCAGCCGGGGTGGCCTTCGCTGACCAGCGCGGCCACCCCCGCGGCGTGCGGCGACGACATCGAGGTGCCGCTGACCCACACGTACCGGTTCGCGCCGTCGAGCACGGCGCGGTTGGCGCCGGCGAGCGCCTCCCACTGGCCGGACTGGTCGGTGCTCGACCAGCCGGAGAGGACCCGCCCGTAGGTGGTGCCCGGCGTCTGCGCGGCGTCGCCGCCCGGCGCGGTGACCTCGACCGGCGAGCCGACGTTCGAGTAGCCGGCCAGGGTCGTCGGGCCCACGGCCGACACGGTGATCACACCCGGGATCTCCGCCGGTGCCACCCGGCAGTTGTTGCGCACCTCGCGCTCCACCGCCGAGTCGGGCGGCCAGTCGGGGCTGATGTCGTCCGTGGTGGGATGGCCGAGGTCGTCGGACTCGTTGCCCGCCGACGCGACGATGACCACGCCCTGCTGCTGGGCGTAGCGCGCCGCGTCCTCGATCTCGTCGAGGATGGCCCGCTGCTCGGCCTCGCTCTTGCAGAAGTACAGGTACGGGTCGGCGAACAGGCTGAGGTTCACCACGTCGAGGCCCTGGTCCCCGGCGTAGCGCAGGGCAGCGGCCACCGAGTCGGCGAAGCAGAACCCCTGGATGGTGCACGCCTTCAGCGCCACGATCGTGGCCTCCGGGGCCACGCCGACGACACCGATGCCGTTGTCAGCCCCCGCGATGATCGTCGACACGTGCGTGCCGTGGCCCTGGAGGTCCTGGACGGCGGACTTGTTCGTGCAGTCCCCGTTCGCCACCTCCGCCGGCGCGGCGGTGGGCGTGTCGGTGAAGATGAACGAGCACGACCGGGCGAGGTCGAGGTTGGGCACGACATCGGCGTGCGTGGTGTCGACGCCGCTGTCGATCACGCCGACGCTGACGCCGGCACCGGTGGCCTGGGCGTACGACGCCGGACCGGCCTGGACGGCACGCATGCCCCACTGGCAGGGCGACAGCGGGTCGACGCCGGGACCGACCCCGAAGAACGCTTCGCATGCGGCCGCGGCTGTTCCGGCATCGATGGCGGCATCGGTGCCCGCGGTGTCGGCCGACACCGCGGGGGTGACGCCGAGCACGAACGCCGTCACGGCGATCGCCAACCCCATCCGCACCTTCATGCTGCACCCCCTCCTGCCACGCCCGCCGATCGGGCGTCGAGATCGCGCACGGTACGTCCGGGCCGCCCGGCGCGCAACGAATCGCGTCCGGACCGCGCCCTGGCTGCGTGGGACCGCCCGTCGGTGCGCGCGTGGTCGGGCCGGTCCCGGGGAACCGATCCGTCAGATGTACATGCCGCCGTTGACGCCGATGACCTGGCCGGTGATGTAGCTGCCGCCGTCGGAGCAGAGGAACGAGCAGGCCGCCGCGATGTCGGCCGGGGTGCCGGCCCTGCCGACCGGGACCATGCGCCCGACGACGTCGACGCCGGGGAAGTCGCCTGCGGCCTCGGCCTGCCGCGCCATCGGGGTGTCGACGAGGCTCGGGGGGATGGTGTTGACGGTGATGCCGTTGCCGGCGAGCTCGACGGCCAGCGACTTGGTCAGGGCGAGCACGCCGCCCTTCGACGCCGCGTAGTGCGCCATGTTGGGCGCCCCCGACTGGGCGCTCGACGAGGAGATGGTGACGATGCGGCCCCAGCCGGCGGCGAGCATGTCCGGCACCGCCGCCTGGACGCAGGTGAACGTGCCGGTGAGGTTGACCGCGATGATGCGGTCCCAGGTGTCGGGCGTGATGTCGAGGAGCGCGTCGAAGGACTCGATCCCTGCGCTGGTGACGAGGATCTCGACGGGACCGAGCTCGGCGCGCACCCGGGCGAACGCGGCCGCGACGGAGGTCCGGTCGGCGACGTCGACCGCGACGGCGACCGCCGTGCCGCCCTCGGCCTGGAGCTCGGCGGCGGCCTGGTCGGCGCCTGCCTGGTCCCGGTCGAGGACGGCCACGTGGTGGCCGTCGGCGACGAAGCTGCGGGCCACGCCGAGCCCGATGCCGGAGGCTCCGCCGGTGACGACGGCGACGCGGCTCACCCTTTCTCCCCGAGCGGCGTGAACTCGAGGTGCAGCTTGGTGAGGCCCCGGAGGATCCAGGTCGGTTCGTAGGCGAAGCGGCGCGCGTGCGGGGGCCCGTGGTGCTCCTCGGACAGCCGGATGTCACCCATCCGGTCGAGGATGCGTTCGAGGCTGACCCGGGCCTCGGCCCGCGCCAGGGGGCCGCCGGGGCAGGAGTGGGCGCCGCGGCCGAAGGCGATGTGGGAGCCGGCGTTGGGCCGGTCGACGCGGAACTCGGCGGGGCAGTCGAACCGCCGGGGGTCGCGGTTGGCCGCGCCGTTCAGCAGCATCACCGGCGTTCCCGCCGCGACGTCGACGCCGGCGATGCTCGTGGTGCGGCGGGCGAGGCGGAAGTCGGCCTTCACCGGGCTCTCGATGCGCAGCGCCTCGTCGACGAAGCCCGGGATCCGGTCGCGGTCCGCCCGCAGCTCGTCCTGGAGCTCGGGGTGCTCGGCCAGGTGCTTGAGCGCGGCGGCGAGCAGGCGGGCCGTCGTCTCCTGGCCGGCGGCGAAGAGGAAGGTGGCCGTGCGCACCACCGCCGACACCTCGGGCGTCGTCCCATCGGGGTAGGTCGCCTGCGCCAGGTGGGTCAGCACGTCCTGGCGCGGCTCGCGGCGCCGGTCCTCGACGTAGCGGGCGAACCACTCGTCCAGCCCCGCCAGCGGGTTGAGGTCGGCCTCGTCCCGCTCGCCGCCGCCGACCTGACCCGGGCTGGCGCTCAGGCCGAAGAACTCCTTGAACCGCTGGTGGTCGGCCTCCGGCACGCCGAGCAGGTCGGCCACGACCAGCAGCGCGAAGGGTTGCGCGAACGCGCTGATGAACTCGCACCGGCCGTCGGCCACGATCTCGTCGAGCTGCTGGTCGGCCAGCCGCCACATGAACGCCTCGTTGTCCTTGAGGCGCTTCGGCGTGACCAGCCGCATCAGGAGCGCCCGCTCGCGGGTGTGCTCGGGCGGGTCCATCGTGACCATGTGCTCGTGCATGGGGAGCTGGTCGCGGTAGCGGTCGACGATGTCGCTCACGTCGTCGCCCTCGAGCGGCACCGGGAACGTGGCGAACGGGCCGACGACCGAGTTGCACGACGAGAACGTCGCGGTGTCGCGGTAGACCTCCGTCGCCTCGTCGTAGCCGGTCACCGCCACGACCCCGAGATGTCGGAGCGACTGCACCGGGCACGCCGACCGCAGCTCGTCGAAGTACGGGTACGGGTCCTCCACCAGCGACTGGTCGCTGAAGAAGTCGATCGTCTGCCAGTCGCTCAACCCGGTCTCCCCCACTGGTGGCGCGGCGCGCACCCGGCCAGATGCTGTGCGTCTGCACAGCACGTTTTGGCGACTGCTTAGCATCGGCCCGCTGGCGTGGCAAGGTTTCCGGGTGACCACCACGCCGCAACCCCGTCGCATCGGTGCCACGGACTCGAAGTCGCGCGCCCGGCTACTGGACGCGGCCGAGCAGTTGCTCCTGGAGGAGGGGTACGCCGCGGTCACCTCCCGCCGCGTCGCCGCCAAGGCGGGCCTCAAGCCGCAGCTGGTGCACTACTACTTCCGCACGATGGACGACCTCTTCATCGAGGTGTTCCGGCGCCGCGCCGAGGCGAACCTCGAACGCATCGACCGGGCGGTCGCGGCCGACGGTTCGTTGCGGCGGCTCTGGCAGCTCAACGCCGATCTGCGCGGGGGCGCCTTCACCATCGAGTTCGTCGCCCTGGCGAACCACCGCAAGGCCATCCGCGCCGAGATCGCCCGCTACGCCGAACGCTTCCGCGCCACCCAACTCGATGCCCTCACCGCCGCGCTGGGCAACCTCGGACTCGCCGACCGGCTACCGCCCATCGTGGCCCTGCTCCTCATGACCGGCCTCTCGCAGGTGCTGACCATCGAACAGGCGCTCGGCGTCACCGCCGGCCACGACGCCACCATCGCCTACGTCGACGACGCCATCGCCCAGCTCGAGCCGAGGTCCCCCGACCGTCAGGGCCCACGACCCCGGACCGGTCACCGCCGCCGGCTGTGATCTGCCGGGGGATCGGCCCGGGGGACCGGCCCGGGGGATCGGCGGGGGAGAGGTGGGGCACTCGCCCGATGCGGCGAGGAGCCCGCCGGCCGCACGATCCAGGACAGCTCGCCGAGCGACGCGAGGCCGAGTCCGAGTCCTGGAGGGCGATAGGGAGACCACGACCGGCGCGACCCGCATCGACGGGGTGGAGCTGGAGCACGAGATCACGGGTGCCGGCACGGGACCGCCCGTGCTGCTGATCCTGTGCGGCGACGGCGCGCCGTCAAACGGTGCCGCTTAGGTCATAGCTGGTGGTGCGTCGGCGCCGCCGCTCGTGCGCCCTCGCCGCGCCTCGGGGCCGCGGTCGGAGCCCACGGGCCCGACCGCCCGGCTGCGGTCGTCGCGCCGCCGGCTGGGCACCGCCCAGGCCGGGCTGCTGTGGGCGCTGGCGGGCCAGGGGCCAGGGCCGCAGGGCTTCGCCGCCGACGACGTCGACGCCGTTGCCGACGTCCTGGCCCGCAAGCGCGCCCGGGCGGTGCGGGACTCGGTCCCCGAGCTTGCCGTGACCCCGGTGTTCCGTCGAGGGTTCGTGCCTGGGCGCGTAGGCACCCGCTCGCCGTCGAGCTGCGCCGGACCGCTGGGGGACCGGTGCTCGGCGTGCGGGTGGGGCAGTGGCGGGTGGTGGTCGGTGCGGTCTAGGAGAAGAACTCGTCGAAGCGGTACGTGTCGGCGTGGTAGACGGACACCTCGGTGATCTTGCCGTAGTGGACCTCGAAGTCGACGGCCGCCAGCAGGTCGATCGCGTCGGAGCC
>DASSGC010000097.1:0-5531 GCA_035693765.1 Acidimicrobiales bacterium | reverse complement strand
CCTCGCCCGTGCGCAGGTCCCGGACCAGGAACGACCCGTGCAGCCCTCCGTCGTCGAGCTCGTCGCGCAGCTCCCTGAGCAGTGCCTCGTCGTTCACTCCCCGTCCTCGTCTCCGGCCGGCGCTCCCAGGCAACGGGCGAGGGGCTCCCACAGCGCTTCCCGGACGCGGTCGGTGTCCTCGGCGTCGTTGGCGGCCACGTCGTAGCCGCGGGCTAGTCGGACCTCACCCATGGGACGCCAGTGGAGGCCGAGATCCCAGGCCTGGCGGCGCGCGCAGAGCAGTAGGTCCGCCGATCCCAGGGCCGCGGCGGCGGCCGAGGCCAGGGAGGAGGCGACGGCGACCTGCGAGGGCCGCAGGCCCACGGCGTCGCGGATCCGGGTCAGTGGGTCGCGGACGTGCGGAACGTCGTCCTCGGGCTGGATCCACACGCGGCGCGCGTTGGAGGGTGGGTCGGCCCTGCCGACGCGGAGGGTCTCGACGTAGGTGACGGACACCCGGGGCTCGACTGTGCTGGCCAGCCCCAGGGGCACCGTCCAGGTCCCCTCCTCGGGCGGCACACAGGTGACGGCGGCGCGGACCTCCCGTGAGCGCAGCAGCTGCGCGCGGTCACCGGGCGGTGCGGGGCGCGGGTCCAGGCACAGGCCCTCGCGCCGGGCCTGGGCGGTCAGGAGTGCGAGCTCCCGTGTGGGGCAGGTGTCGGGGACGGCCAAGGCGAAGGGGGCCTGTCGGACCCGCTGCGCGTCGTACTCCATCGCCTCGGCTAGGTCGACCAGGCGCCGGGCCGACGGCAGCATGTCACGGCCGAAGCGGGTGGGCGTCGCCCGGCGTGAGGAGCGGTCGAACAGCCGTGCGCCCAGGTGCTTCTCCAAGGCGGCGATTCGGCGGCTGGCGACCGGTTGGGGGATACGAGCTGCGGCCGCGCCGAGGGTGAAGCTGCCCCTGTCGCTGACGTGCACGAAGGCCCTGCAGGCGCCGACGAGGTCCATGAACCCCGCACGCTATGCCGAAAACGCATGGAACTCGTCATTGGTGTCTTCGACAGCATGCGATACGGCCGTGAGCCTGCACGGAACCACACGGCGACAGACCGAAGGAGTCTCTCCATGCCCTTGCCCATGACTCGACAGGCGGTGTTCGCAGGCCTGGCCGCGGTGTCGCTGGCAGCGCTCACCGGCTGCTCGGCGTCCGACGGAACGGCCGGTCCGGCTCAGCCGACGCCGTCGGCCGGGGCCACCGGAGCGGCCGGGGCCACCGACCCGGAGTTCGCCCGCCTCGAAGAGGAGTTCGACGCTCGGCTCGGCGTCTACGCGCTCGACACCGGCACCGACGAGGTCGTCGAGTACCGCGCGGACGAACGGTTCGCCTACTGCTCGACCTTCAAGGTCCTGGCCTTCGGCGCCGTGCTCCAGCAGACCCCCGTGGACGAGCTCGACCGGGTCATCACCTACACCGAGGACGACCTGGTCAACTACACCCCCATCACCGAACAGCACGTGGACACCGGCATGTCCCTGCTCGAGATCGGCGACGCGGCCCTGCGCTACAGCGACAACACCGCGGCCAACCTGCTCCTGACGGAGCTCGGCGGCCCGGGGGGCCTGGGCGAGGCGCTGGAGGCGATCGGCGACGACGTCACCCACGTGGACCGGATCGAGCCGGGGCTTAGCGAGGCCGTGCCGGGCGATGTGCGCGACACCAGCACCCCGCGCGCCATGGCCACCAGCCTGGGCGAGTTCACCCTGGGCGATGCCCTGCCCGAGGAGAAGCGCGAGATCATCGTCGAGATGATGCTGGGCAACATGACCGGTGACGAGCTGATCCGCGCCGGGGTCCCCGACGACTGGGAGGTCGGCGACAAGACCGGGTCGGGCGGCTACGGCACCCGTAACGACATCGCCGTCCTGTGGCCACCGGAGGGCGACCCCATCGTCCTGGCGGTCATGTCCAGCCGCGAGGTCGAGGGCGCCGAATTCGACAACGCCCTCATCGCGGAGGCCGCCGAGGCGGTGGTCGAGGCCCTGGGTTAGGAGGCCGTGGCGACGGGGCCGGTCCCGGCCCGCGAACAGGGGCGCATGACCTGGGACCGGTCCCGGCCCCTCGTGCCGGGACTGGTCTCACGACTTGGGTTGGCGCACGATGCACGCGTCGCCTTCGGACAGGCATGGAAGGCAGAATGGGCGACTGACGGGACGTAGACGAGCCCGGCCGCCAACCATTAGTCGGCCAGTGACGTGGTGACCCCCGCTGGCGTGGTCGGTCCAGTTCGCCGCCAAAGATGGAACGCGTGACACTCTCACTCAATCAGCCAGGACACTCGTTGCACCAGCACTATCGGCTAGCAGGCACGACGCTGCCGCCGTGCGGGACCGAGTGTCCGGGGGGACACGACAGTCTCACTCACCTTGCGTTCGCCATCGAGTTCGCCGTCGCTCGCTGACGCCGTGGGCGGGTCGATCGGGGGTATGCGTCGCGGGCCGATCAACCATCTGTCGGAGGTGGTGTCCGGGGCGAAACGCACGGCGGCAACCTCTCGGCTAGCGGCTACAGGCTGGCGATCAGGCGCTCGACGCGTTCGTCGTGGGAGCGGAAGGGGTCCTTGCAGAGGACGGTGCGCTGGGCCTGGTCGTTGAGCTTGAGGTGGACCCAGTCGACGGTGTGGTCGCGCTTGCGTTCCTTGGCCCGGCGGATGAACTCGCCCCGGAGGCGGGCGCGGGTGGTCTGGGGTGGCGTCTCGACGGCCTCGTCGATCGTTTCGTCGGTGGTCACCCGCTCGACCAGCCCGCGGTCTTGCATCTTGTAGAACAGGCCGCGTCGCCGGTCGATGTCGTGGTATTGCAGGTCGATCAGGGCCACCCGCGGGTCTGACAGCGGCAGCTCGTGCCGTGCGCAGTACGCCTCGATCAGCTTGTGCTTGATCACCCAGTCGACCTCACGGTCGAGCGACAGGGGATCGTCGGTTAGCCGGGTGAGGCAGTGCTCCCACATCTGCAGCGCCTGCGCCTCCAGCGGTGATACGTCGCGGGTCTCGGCGTAGCGCTGTGCTCGCTCCAGGTACTCGGACTGGATGTCGAGCGCGGAGACCTCGCGGCCGTTGGCCAGTCGGACGAGGCGCTTCATCGTCGGATCGTGGCTGATCTCGCGGATGGCCCTGATCGGGTTCTCCAGGGTCATGTCGCGCAGCACGAACGTGGGGTCCTCCAGCATGCGCAGCAGGATCGACGTCGCCCCCACCTTCAGGAACGTCGTGTACTCGCTCATGTTCGAGTCCCCGACGATCACGTGCAGCCGGCGGTAGCGCTCCGCGTCGGAGAGGGCCTCGTCGCGGGTGTTGATGATCGGCCGGCTGCGGGTCGTCGCCGACGACACGCCCTCCCAGATGTGCTCGGCCCGCTGGGCGATGCAGAACATCGCACCCCGGGCCGTCTGCAGCACCTTGCCCGCCCCCGCGTAGATCTGCCGGGACACGAAGAACGGGATCAGCACCTCGGCGTAGTGCCCGAAGTCGTCACGCCGCGAGGTCAGGTAGTTCTCGTGGCAGCCGTACGAGTTCCCCGCCGAGTCCGTGTTGTTCTTGAACAGGTAGACGCTGCCCCGGATGCCCTCGTCACGCAGCTGCCGCGACGCCGAGACCAGGAGCTGCTCGAGGATCCGCTCACCGGCCTTGTCATGGGTGACCAAGTCGAGGATCGAATCGCACTCCGGCGTGGCGTACTCGGGGTGACTGCCCACGTCGAGGTACAGCCGGGCCCCGTTGGCCAGGAACACGTTGCTCGACCGGCCCCACGACACCACCCGGCGGAACACGTAGCGCGCCACCTCGTCGGGGCTCAACCGCCGCTGCCCCCGCAGGGTGAACGTGATCCCGTACTCGTTCTCGAGCCCGAAGATCCGCCGCTCCATCACCGCAACCTACCGCCGCCCACGGCGCTCCCTCGGGCCAGGCAAGTCCGGTGTCCCGATGGGTATCGGTACGGTCTCGCCCGCCGATCGCCGGCCTCGAGGTCAAACCGCCAGCTCGACACACTCACTCACGTCGAGCCATCACCGCCGATCGCACCGCAGCACCGCGACCAGGCACGATGCCGCCGCCGTGCGGGACCGACGCCGGTGGGCGCGGCGATCAGCGAGCCGGCGGCGGTGGCCGACGGCACGGTGTTCGTCCCGACGGCTGACGGTCGACTGGTGGCGTTGGACGCGGCCACCGGAGCGCGGTCGTGGACGGCATCGACAGGTGTGGAGCTCGGCGTCCAGCCGGCGGTAGCAGGTGGAGTGGTGTTCACCGGTTCGGGTGACGGTGCGCTGCATGCGTTCACGGCCGCCGGCTGCGGATCGGCAACCTGTGAGCCCCTGTGGACCGCCAGCACCGGCAGCCCGGCAGTCAGCGGCGGCCCCGCGGTCAGCGGCGGCCAGCTCTACGTCGGCACCGCAGACGGTCAGGTAGTCGCCTACGGTCTCCCCTGACCGGCCCGGGTCCCGATGGTCAGTCACCCCAGCCGTGCGGCGCGGGTCAGGAGGTGGCGCCTCTCGGGTTCGCTGGTGGTCCGGCGGGCCGCCTCCTGGTAGCTGGCGCGCGCCGCGTCGTGGTCGCCGGCCATCTCCAGCAGGTGGGCCCGCACGGACACGAGGTGGTGGGACGCGGAGATGCGCTCGTCGGTCGACAAGGCGTCGAGCACGGCCAGCCCGGCCGCGGGCCCCTGCACCATCGCCACCGCCACCGCCCGGTTGAGCGTCACCGTCGGGTTGGGCGCCACCCGCTGCAGCAGGGTGTAGAGGGCCAGGATCTGCGGCCAGTCGGTCACTTCGGCGGTGGGCGCCTCGTCGTGGACGGCGGCGATGGCGGCCTGGAGCTGGTACGAGCCGAGCGGGCCCGTCGACAAGGTATCGGTCACGAGGGCCACACCTTCGGCGATGGCTTTGGTGTCCCACAGCGTCCGGTCCTGCTCGCTCAGCGGCACCAACGACCCGTCCGGGGCCGTGCGGGCCGGGCGACGGGCATCGGTCAGCAGCATGAGAGCCAGAAGCCCGGCCACCTCGCCAGCGCCGGGGACCAGCCGGTGGAGCTCGCGGGCCAGCCGTATGGCCTCATCCGTCAGCTCGGCCCGCACCAGCCGGGTCCCCGACGTAGCCGTGTAGCCCTCGTTGAAGACGAGGTAGAGCACGTGGAGCACGACGCCGAGCCGCTGCGCCTGCTCGGCCGGCGGCGGTAGCTCAAAGCCGGCCCCGGCTGCCTTGACGCGCTGCTTGGCCCGGTTGATGCGCTGCGCCATGGTCGCCTCCGGCACGAGGAAGGCCCGGGCGATCTCGGCAGTCGACAGGCCGCCGACGGCCCGCAGGGTCAACGCGACCTGCGACGGGGGCGTCAGGGCCGGGTGGCAGCACAGGAACAGCAGCGTGAGGGTGTCGTCGCCGGTGGGGCCGCGGGCATCGACGTCGGGGTGCACCTCGCCGCCGGCCGGCGGGGGAGTGCGGAGGGCATCGGCCTCCTCCCGCCGGCGGCGGGCGGTGTCGCTGCGCAGCTGGTCGGCGAGGC
>DASSGC010000096.1:0-2443 GCA_035693765.1 Acidimicrobiales bacterium | reverse complement strand
GGGTCGTCGACCCGTTCGGGCTCGCCCACGACGAGGCCGAGGTCCTCGAGCAGCGACTTGGCCTCGCCGAACGGCTTGCCGCTGACATCGGGCACGATGACGGCGCTCGGGCCGGTCGACACGGTGAGCGCGACCGACGTGCGCTCGGCGACCATCGTCCCCGCCTCGGGGTCCTGGCTGATGACGTCGCCCTCGGGCACGGTGTCGCTCGGGGCCGTGACGATCGTGGAGGTCAGGCCGGCCTGCGCGATGTTGGCCTCGGCCGTCTGCTGGGGCAGCCCCACGACGCGGGGCACGGCCACCTGCGTCACCTCGGGGTCGCCGAACCCGTTGAACAGGCCGTAGCCGAGCGCGCCGATGGCGGCGAGCACGGCGATGGCGAGGAGGACGTAGACCGCGGGGTTGCGCTTGCCCTCCTCCTCCTGCCCGACGCCGGGGAAGGTCTCGGTGCCCGGGTCCCCGGGTGCGTCCACGGGCGTGACCGGTGGCACGGCATACGCCTGGGTCGCGTCGGACCCCTGGGCCGGCAGCGCCTCGGTGACCCCGGCGCCGACCAGGGCCCCGCCGGCTGCGGCGCCGGCCAGGGCGGCGGCGGACCCGCGGGCCGCGTCGCTGATCGGGCGCCCCAGGCGCACCGCCTGCAGGTCGGTGCGGAACTGGGCGGCCGTCTGGTAGCGGGCGTCGCGCGGCTTGGCCAGCGAGTGCAGCACGACGGCGTCGAGGTCCTCGGAGATGCCCTCGGCGTAGCGCGACGGCGGGGTGGGCTGCTCGCCGACGTGCTGGTAGGCGATCGACACCGGGCTCTCGCCCATGAACGGCGGACGGCCGGTGAGCAGCTCGAAGAGCATGCAGCCCGTCGAGTAGAGGTCGGAGCGCGCGTCGACCGACTGGCCCTGGGCCTGCTCGGGCGAGAGGTACTGGGCGGTGCCGATCACGGCCTGGGTCTGCGTCATCGTGGCGTTGGCGTCGGCCATGGCGCGGGCGATGCCGAAGTCCATGACCTTGACCGAGCCGTCGCTGACGATCATGACGTTCGCGGGCTTGATGTCGCGGTGGACGATGCCGTTGCGGTGGCTGTAGCCGAGCGCGTCGAGCACCCCCTCGGTGATCTTCAGGGCCTCGTCGGGCGGCAGCGTGCCCCGCTCGGTGATGACCTGGCGCAGGGTGCGGCCGTCGACGTGCTCCATGACGATGAAGGGCACCTTGACCTCGGCCCCACCGGCCTCGACGGCGGTGTCCTCGCCGTGGTCGTAGACGGCGACGATCGAGGCGTGGTTGAGCCCGGCGGCCGACTGCGCCTCGCGGCGGAACCGGCTGATGAACGTCTGGTCGCGGGCGAGGTCGCTGCGCAGCATCTTGATCGCGACCTGGCGGCCCAGGCGCGAGTCGTAGCCCAGGTGCACCTCGGCCATGCCGCCGCGCCCCAGGAGCTCGCCCACCTCGTAGCGTCCCCCGAGCAGCTTCGGGACCTCAGGCATGGTGTGCACTCCTCATGGAACAAGTGGTCGTGGGACGGCTGGTGGGACGTCTCGTGGGACGGCTCGTCGGTCTCGTCATCGGTCCAGCCTGGCTTCCATCATCTGTCGGGCGATCGGGGCGGCGACCGCGCCGCCGCCCGCCTCGCTCCCGGCCACCCCGCCGTCCTCGGCGATCACCGCCACCGCGATCTGCGGGTCGTCGGCGGGCGCGAACGAGATGAACCACGCGTGGGCCTTGCGCCCCTCGCCGTGCTGCGCCGTGCCGGTCTTGCCCGCGACGGCGACACCGTCGATCTGGGCCCGTGAGCCGCTGCCGTCCTCGACGACGGCCTCCATCATGCGGGTCAGCTGGGCGGCGACCTCGGGCGTCACCGCCCGCGAGAGCTCCTGCGGGTCGGCCGACTCGATGACCGAGAGGTCGGACCCGATGACCGACTGCACGAGGTAGGGCCGCATGACCGCGCCCTGGTTGGCGACCCCGGCCGCGACCATCGCCATCTGCAGCGGGGTGCTGCGCACGTCGTACTGGCCGATCGAGGCCTGGGCGAGCTGGGGTTGGTTCATCTCGGCCGGCACCGTGCTGGGCGTCACCCGCATCGGGATGGTGATCGAGTCGCCGAAGCCGAACTTCGCCGCCTGGGCCTGGAGGGCCTCGGCGCCAATGTCCAGGCCGACCGACGCGAAGGCCGTGTTGCACGAGACGGCGAGGGCCTGCGTCATCGTGACCTCGTCGTTCGGGCCGCACGGGCCGTCGAACGCGTTGGGCAGGTCGGCGTCGGTCTGCGGCAGGTCGAGGACCTCGGGGCCGGGGACCACGGTGTCCTCGGTGTACTCGCCGGTGGAGAGGGCGGCAGCGGCCGTGACGACCTTGAACACCGAGCCCGGCGGGTAGAGGTCACCGTTGATGGAGCGGTTGACCAGCGGCTTCGCGGAGTCCCCGTTGAGCTCGGCGTAGCTGCGTTCGA
>DASSGC010000095.1:0-10086 GCA_035693765.1 Acidimicrobiales bacterium | reverse complement strand
CCGCCAGGGTACCCGAAAGTCGAACGGAACATTCCGCTCCGAAATCTCTTGAACGGAATGCTCTGTTCCGTTAATGTACGGAACAGAGCGATCCATTCCCTTTGGAGGAACAGCAATGACCACACCGATCGTCGAGGCCCGAGGCCTCACCAAGAGCTTCGGCAAGGTCCAGGCGCTGGCCGGGCTCGACCTCGTGGCCGAAAGCGGCCAGGTCGTCGCCGTCCTCGGCCCCAACGGCGCCGGCAAGACCACCCTCATCCGCTCGGTCGCCACGCTGGTGGTGCCTGACGGCGGGGAGCTGCGGGTCGGCGGGATCGACGCCGTCCGCCGGCCCGACCGGGTGCGGCAGGTCATCGGCCTCGCCGGCCAGTACGCCGCCGTCGAGCCGGCCATGACCGGCCGGGAGAACGTCACCATGGTCGCCCGCCTCTACGGCCAGACCCGTCGCCAGGCCCGGGCCAACGCCGCCGTCGTCCTCGCCCAGCTCGGGCTCACCGAGGCCGCCGACCGCCCGGTCGGCACCTACTCCGGCGGCATGCGCCGCCGCCTCGACCTCGGCGCCAGCCTGGTCGGCGCCCCCCGGCTGCTGCTGCTCGACGAGCCCACCACCGGCCTCGACCCCCGCAGCCGCAACGAGCTGTGGGAGGCGATCCGCAACATGGTCGCCGCCGGCACCGACGTGCTGCTCACCACCCAGTACCTCGACGAGGCCGACCAGCTCGCCCAGCGCATCGTGATCGTCGATGCGGGCCGGGTCGTCGCCGAGGGCACGCCCGGCGAGCTCAAGAGCCGGGCCGGGCGCGACGTCGTGGAGGTCCGGGTCCACCGGGCCGACCAGCTCGCCGCGGTGGCCGAGTCGCTCGCGCGGCTGGGCGCCGAGGCCCCCCGGGTCGACGCCGGCACCAAGCGCGTCACCATCCCCGTCGACGGCGGCCGGGCGGCCATCGCCGAGGCCGTGCGGGCGCTCGACGCCCTCGCCGTCGAGGTCGACGACATCGGCCTGCGGCGACCCACGCTCGACGAGGTCTTCCTCACGCTGACCGGCTCGCCCCTCGACCGCAACGCCGAACCCGACACCGCGCAGCAGCCCGCTGCCCTGGCCGCCTGAGGAGCGCACCGATGACCGCAGTCACCTTCGACGCCGGGCAGATCACGCCCGCCGCCCGCCCCGCCGGGGCCCTCACCGCCGCGGCCACCGTCGCCGCCCGGTCCGTCCGCAAGTTCGTCCGCACCCCGCAGCTCCTCGTGATCAGCACGATCACGGGCGCCATGTTCCTGCTGATCTTCCGCTACGTGTTCGGCGGTGCGATCGGCACCGGGCCGGTCGCCTACGTCGACTTCATGGTGCCGGGCTACATCGTCACCAGCGTGCTGTTCACCGGCTCCAACGCCTCGACCAGCGTCGCCCAGGACCTCGAGGAGGGGTTCACCGACCGGCTCCGGTCGCTGCCCGTGTCACGCACCGCCGTCCTGGCCGGCCGGGTCGTGGCCGAGTCGGGCCTGCTGGCCCTCGGCCTGACCGCCACCGGCGCCATCGGGTTCGCCGTCGGCTTCCGCCCCATGGGCACGGGCATCGAGGCCCTGGCCGCCTTCGGCCTGGTGCTGGTGTTCGGCTTCGCCTTCATGTGGATGTTCGCCTTCGTCGGCCTGGTGGCCGGGAACGTGCAGGCGGCGCAGGGGATGTCGCTGCTCATCTTCCCGCTGTCGTTCGTGTCGAGCGCCATGGTGCCGGTCGAGACGATGCCGGGCTGGATGCAGCCGATCGCCGAGAACCAGCCGATCACGGTCATGACCAACGCGGTGCGGTCGCTGGCGCTCGGCGACCCGGCCCTGGCCGGGCTGAGCGGCTCCACCGCCCACTACGTGACCGTGGCGCTCGCCTGGGCCGCCGGCCTGGTGGTCGTCTTCGCCCCGCTGGCGGTGGCCAGGTTCCGCACGGCGTAGCCGCTCCCCTCCCCCCGTCACCGCCCACGGGCCCGGATCAGCGCCGATCCGGGCCCGTGGCGCGCCCCGGCGGGCCACCCGGGACGGGATGGAGCGGAGGTCACGTGCGCCGGGCGACGCCCTCGTAGATGTAGCCCGGCGGCTTCGGCCCGCGGACGTAGTAGTTCCGCAACGTCACGACCTCGAACCCGCCGGACGCCACGAGCGTGTCGATCGGCCGGTCGAGGTGGCAGCCGCCGAAGACCCGGCGCTGGAGCGGCGTGAGCCGGTGCTGCCACCGGGCCACGGCGGGGTCGGGCGACAGGCCGTGCTCCAGGAAGTGGAGCGTGCCGCCCGGTCGCAGCACCCGGCGGAGCTCCGCCAGCGCGTGGGACGCCTCGGGGATGGTGCACAGCGTGAACGTGCTGAGCGCCGTGTCGGCCGACGCGTCGGCGAGCGGCAGGTCCTGGCCGTCGAGCCCCACGAACTCGACGGTCACCGGCGACGCGGCCAGGCGCCGGGCCGCCAGCCGCCGGCCCACGACGGCGGGATCGACCGCCAGGACGACGTCCACCGCCGCGGGCAGGTAGGGCAGGTTGAGGCCCGAACCGAACCCAACCTCCACCACCGTTCCCGACAGCCCGCCCGCCACCCGGGCCCGCAGCTCGCGCAGCGGCTCGATCCCGCAGATCAGGTTGGTGAGCCGCGGCAGGATCTGGTTCTCGTAGACGCCCATCGGCACGAGTCTGCCCGTAACCGGCCGCCGACAAAGGGGGTGACGGCGGGCGCCCGACGTTCCACACTGGAGGTGGTATCCGTCGATCCCGTGGGGGTGCCGCATGTCCGCTCGACAGGCCGGAGTACCCGAGCTGGTGCCGCAGCTCTCGCGTGGGAAGCACCGCAACCCACGGAAGGGTGCCTGCTTCATGGAGCTGGCGTCGTACCTGGCCGGCGAGCGCTGGAGCGACCACCCGTCCTGCACGCACCCCCTGCTCGCCACCCTCGCCCGGCTGGTCAACGACCACACCTCCGATGCCGGCCGAGAGCGGCTCGGGCCGCTGGTGCCCGCCGTGATCGGCCTGGCCGGCGACGACCCGCGGGTCGACGTCGAGCTGGCGCTGCGGGCCGCCCGGACCGCCCTCCCGGTGGCGGCGGCCGAGCGGCAGCGGGTCATGGCCGTGTCGGTGATCGCCGCCGAGCGGGCCCTGGCCGAGATCGAGGGCCGGCCGGGCGATCGGCTCGGCGACGCCAGCCGCCGGGCGCTGGCCCAGGTGCCGCTCGCGGCCGACTGGGCCCGGCGGTTCACCCACGACATGGGCGGCGACGCCCGCGGCTTCCGCCGGCACGCCGCCCAGGACACCGTCCGCTACGCGGTCGTCAGCATCGCCCGGGCCTGCATCGTCGACCCCGACGCCCTGCTGTTCGACCTGCTCTCCGGCGCCATCGCCGACTGCGAGCGGCTGCTCGGCCGGGCCCCGGGCGCCGAGCCCGCCGTCGACGCCGCGCAGTGGGCGGACGCCTGCCGCCTCACCTACCGCTGAGGAGCGGGTCGGCCTGGTGCGGCGTGCCCGCCACCAGGCGGACGGTGAAGCCGTCGGGCCCCGTCGTGAAGCTCGCCCGGGCGATCGCCTGGTTCATGATCCACATGCCGTAGCCCCCCGCACCGCCGCTGATCCCCGGCAGGTAGCCCGCGTACGGATCGCCCGGCCCGGTGCCCCGGTCGCGCACCGCCACGACCACCCGGCTGCCGGCGGCCCACGCCCGCACGTCGACCGGCGGGCGGCCGTGGAGGATCGCGTTCGTCACCGCCTCGCTGACCGCGAGCTCCAGCCGGTGCACCGTGTCGGCCCCGAGCCCGGCGGCGGCGGCCAGGCCGCCGACGTGCTGCCGGGCGTCGCCGGAGGTCGGGTCGCGGAGCGCGACCGCCGGCGGCGCGGCCTCCAGCGGGTCGACCTCGGCGAGGGCCCGGGCCGACAGGAAGTCGAGCGGGTCGGTGTAGGCCGCGTTGACGCGGTGACGGCCGTCCGGCGTGGCGAAGCGCGCGTGGGTGCGCTCGACGTCCGCCAGCACGTGGCGCGGGGTGCGCCGCCGATCGTAGGGGCACAGGCCCCACACCGCGAACGGCGCGTACAGGTGGTTGATCACGGCTTCGTAGCGAGCCCAGCCGTCCCACACGCCCCCCGTCCCGGGATGCGGGACCTCCCCGACGACCCGCACCCGGCTCGCCCCCGCCAGCATGTGGTCGACGAACAGGTCTCGGTACGGGCGTAGCGCCGCGAACGGCCGGGTGTACGCCCCGTGCTCGGCCGCCAGCAGGACCAGCGGCGACTCGTCGGGGAGCATGTCGAGGACCATCCGCTCCTGGCGGCGGTTGACCCGCAGCAGGGTGGGCTCGCCGGCCGCGATCCCGGCCGCGACGAACGGTACGACCACGGCCAGGAACTCGTCGTCCGAGCCGTAGATCGCCGCCTCGTGGACGAACCGGCCGTGCCCGGGCAGGGTCGGCTCGCTCACGACCGGGTGGCGACCCTGCCGTCGTCGGCGCGGTCGTCGGTGCGGTCGTCGGTGCGGTCGTCGGCGCCGGGAGCGCAGGGCCGGCGCAGGAGCGGTGATGCGTGCGGCACCGTCACAGCGCCGGGTCAGGTCGGCGGTTCGTGAGGATGATGGATTCTCCGGTCAGGGGGGAGCTGGTCACGACCCGGGCTCGGGGAGCGTGTCCGGTCAGCCGGCTACCCCGGCCGGCCGACCGCAAACGCGGAGTCCGGAGCGGTCCGGCGGCCCGGCGCGCCCTGGCGTCTCGGCCGGTGCCTTCCCGGGGTAGTCATGCAGGGTCGCTGCTGTTCCTCGGGTCGTGGCTGGGCCAGGGGATCGCCCAGTGGCAGACGTTCACCGACGAGCAGCGCGAGCACGGCGAGAGCCCGGAGGTGGGCGACTTCGTGTCGGAGTTCGGGCACTCGACCCTCGAGAACTGGCAGTCGGAGTTCCTGCAGTTGTTCGCCTTCGTGGCGCTGTCCGCCCTGTTGATCCACAAGGGGAGCGCCGAGTCGAAGGACGGTGACGAGAAGCTGGAGGCGTCGCTGCGGCGCATCGAGGAGCGGCTCGGCACGCTCCCCCCGGAGGCACCCCGCGACACACCCGGCGCCCCCGGCGGCTGGAAGCTGCCCGACACCCCCATCGAGCTCGAGGCCCGCTGACCGGGCGGGGGCGGGGCGCCGCCTCAGGTCCCGTGGGGCGCGATGCGGCGACCGCTGATGCGCTCGGGGACCAGCCGCATCCAGTGCGGCTTGTCCCCGCCCGCCCAGGGCTCGATGGGCAGCGCCGAGACGCGCCGCAGCGTGGCCGGGTCGAACTCGGTCACCTCGTGCAGGCGCCCGACGACGACCACGCTCCACCCGGTGCGGGCCTCCCGGTCGAACTGGTCGATCTCGAAGGCCACCCGGCGGCGTGGCCCGGCGGCGAGCTTGGTGCCCGGTGCGGTGCGGAACACGACGGCGGCGCCGTCGAGCAGGTAGTTGACCGGGAAGACGGCCGGTGTGCCGCCGTCGTCCAGCGCCAGGCGGCCCACCTCCTCGGTGGCCAGCAGCCGGCGGCACTCGTCCGGGTCGATGATCTCCAGCCCGGTGCGGGCGTCGATGGTCGGCCTCATGCCTCCGGCTCCTCGCACGGCATCACGACCACGGGGCACGGCGCGTGGCGGGCCACGTGGTCGGACACCGACCCCAGCAGCAGCCGCCCGAACCCACCCAGGCCGCGCCGGCCGACCACCACCAGGTCCGCGCCCTTGGCCGCGTCGAGCAGGCTCGACGCCGGGCCGCCCGGCACCACCGTCCGCTCCACCTCGACCGGTGTGGCGACGGCGGCCTCGGCGTCGTCGACCATCTTGTCGACGAGCTCGTGGGCGCCCTGTTCGAGCGCCGTGGTGTCGAACGGGAAGCTGCCGGCCACCGGGCCGTAGACCACCGGCATCTCCCACGAGTGGACCGCCTCGACGACCGCGCCCCGGGCCGCGCCTTCGGCCAGCGCCCAGCGCAGCGCCGTGGCCGACGCCTCGGAGCCGTCGACCCCGACGACCACACGCCCGGCCCCGCGCCCGGTGCCGTCATCGGCCCGCACGATGGCGATCGGGACCTTCGCATGGTGCAGGCACTGCTGGCTCACCGAGCCCAGCAGCAGGCCCCGGAAGCCGCCGAGCCCCCGGGCCCCCACCACCAGCAGGCCGGCGTCCTTCGCCGCGCCCAGCAGGCCCGGTGCGGGAACGTCACACACGGTGCGGCGGGCCACACCCGCGGCGGCCTCGGCCCCCAGCGCGGCCTCGACCGCCGCGGCCAGGGCGTGGTCGGCGTGGCTGTCGTCGTAGTGCGGGTCGAAGCGACGGGTGCCGTCCGCGTGGCGCTGGTTGAACAGATCCCACACGAGCACGGCCACCAACTCGGCCCCGCGCAGCTCCGCCTCCCGCGCCGCCCAGCGCAGCGCGATGGCGCTGTGCTCCGACCCGTCCACTCCCACGACGATCCCTGTCATGGCCACAGCGTGGCGCGCGCGAGGGCGGCGGGGAAGGGACCTACGACCCGATCCCCGCCGCCCTACCGCCGGTGGGTATCAGCCGGTGGTGGCCGGGGGCACCGGTTCGCGGTGCCCGAACAGCACCTGGCCGGTGATCGGGCGGATCATGCGGCCGAGGTCGGAGACGGTGTCGACCAGCAGGTCGTCCATCGTGACCATGCCCACGAGCCGGTCGTCGGCGACGAGGGGCAACCGGCGGATCGCGTGGCTCTCGAAGATGGTCAGCGCGTCGCGCAGGTCGGCGTCGGGGGCGAGCGAGATGAGGTCGGTCGACATCACCGAGTCGACGCGGGCGTCGGGGCCGGCACGGCGGGCGAGGCCCCGGACGGTCAGGTCGCGGTCGGTGACGATGCCCACCGGGCGGCCGTCGCCCTCCACGACGACCAGGGCGCCGACGGCGAGGCGGTCCATGGTGTCGGCCGCCTCGGTGATGGTGTGATCGCAGCCGATGGTGGCCGGAGCCTTGCGGGCGGCGTCGATGGCATGCATGGCGTCTCCTCCCTGGGGGTGAGATGTGGGGTTGTGTGAGGACATCCGGCGGTGCTCGCGGGCCAGCCGGTCGACCAGTCGGACGGCGACCCGCTGGTCGTCCCGTGAGCCGCCTCGGGGCTCGATGCAGACCGGCACGCCGGGATGGGTGTCGTGGTGCGCCGCCACCAGGCGGGCCCAGCGATCGTCGTCGGGTGCGTTGGCCACCACCACCGCGTCGGCCGTGGCGGCCAGCGGGCACGGCTCCCCGGCGAGGGCGGGGCACCGGGTGCGGCGCCCCTTCGGGCCGGAGCAGGTGATGACCTGCAACCCGGCGTCCTCGGCGTCGGTGGTCCCCTGCCACCGGCCGCCGGGCGCCTCGACCAGCACCCGGGGGCGGTCGTCGGTGCCGTCGCGGGCGCGGGGTGGCCAGACGGGGGTGCGGCCGGCCGTGCCGACCATGAGCCGGAGGCTGACCCAGTCGCTCGACGGGAGCGTGGCGTAGCCACGGGCCCGCAGCAGGGTCAGCATCCGGCTGTTGGTCACCAGGACGTCGGCCTCGAGGTTGGGGACGCCGCGGGCGGCGGCGGCTTCGGCCAGCACGTCGAGCAGGTAGGGGCCCAGCCACCCCCGCTGGCCGGCGGCCACGGTCATGCCGAGCTCGCCGTCGCCGTCGGGCAGCATCTCGTAGCTGGCCTCCCCGACGATCTCCTCCGTGCCGTCGACGACGGCCACGACGCCGAAGCCGCCGCGGTCCACGACGCTCGCGAGCCGCGCGAAGAACGTGCGCGGGGGCGAGTAGGCCGAGAAGAACCGCCGGTAGCGGTCACCGTCCGACAGGCCGGCGTAGAGGGCCACCAGGCCGTCGACGTCGCCCGGCTCCACCGGGCGGACGCGGAGGACGCGCCCGCCCGGGAGCGGCACCACGCGGTGCCCGATCTCGCCGGCGGGGGGTGTCCGAACCGTCACGCCACCATCGTCGGTCCGCGTTCCGCCGGTCACCAGGGGCGAAGGTCCCGCACCACCGGGCGGCACCGGCGAGCGCCCCGTCCGCTCGGCCCCTCAGGCGACGAGCACCGCGGCGCCGTCGACCCGGTCGCCGGCCAGGTCGGCCAGCGCCCGGTCGGCCGCGTCCAGCGGGTACGGCGTCACGGTCACCCGGACGCCGAGCCGGGCCGCGAGCGTGAGGAACTCCTCGCCGTCGGCCCGGGTGTTGGCCGTCACGCTGCGGATCTGGCGCTCGTAGAAGAGGTGCTGCTCGTAATCGAGGCGCGGCACGTCGCTCAGGTGGATGCCGGCCACGGCCAGGGTGCCCCCGCGGTCGAGGGCGGCGAGCGCGACCGGGACGAGGTCGCCGGCCGGGGCGAACAGCACGGCGGCGTCGAGGGGCTCGGGCGGCGTACCGTCGGCCGGGCCGGCGGAGTGCGCCCCGAGGTCGAGGGCCAACCGCTGCGCCGCCGCCGACCGGGTCAGCACGTGCACGGTGGCGCCCTGCGCCAGCGCGACCTGGGCCGCGAGGTGGGCCGAGGCCCCGAAGCCGTAGATCCCCAGGCGGCCGCCCGCCGGCAGCAGCGCCCGCCGCAGCGCCCGGTAGCCGATGATCCCCGCGCACAGCAGCGGCGCGGCGTGCTCGTCGTCGTACGCCTCGGGCAGCCGGTACGCGTACGCCTCGTCGACCACCGCCCAGTCGGCATAGCCCCCGTCGGCGTCCCAGCCGGTGAAGCGCGGGTCGGGGCACAGGTTCTCGGCGCCGCGCCGGCACCAGCGGCACCGGCCGCAGGTGTGCCGCAGCCAGGCGATGCCGGCCCGCTCACCCGGGCGGAAGCGCCGGCAGCCCGGGCCGAGCGCGTCGACCACGCCGACGACCTCGTGCCCGGGGACGGTGCCGGGCCGGTGGGGCGGGAGGTCCCCCTCGGCCAGGTGGAGGTCGGTGCGGCAGACCCCGCAGGTCGAGACCCGGACCCGGATCTCGCCCGGCCCGGGCTCGGGCACCGGGAGGTCGACGAGGGCGAGCGGGCCGCCCGCCACCGGGCCCGGTGTGCCGACGACCCACGCTCTCATCCCCGGGAACCTACCGGGCGCCCCGGGAACGCGCAGTCGCCGGGCCTTTCGGCCCGGCGACTGCACCGCCCCCGCACCCCGGCCGCGGCCGGGGTGGATGCGAGTCAGGCCTTGGTGGTGGCCATCCTCGTGCGGCGGAGGTGGACCAGCCCTGCCACCACCAGAGCCATCATCACGACGGCGCCGGCGATCGCGACCCAGGCGGCGATTCCGGCGATCTCGCCGATCGTGGCCCAGGCGAAGGCGCCCAGCAGCAGGCCCCGCAGCGTCTCGCCCCGGAAGAGCGAGTCCCGCTGGCCCTTCAGCTTGTCGGCGGTCGCCTGCAGTTCGGCGACTTCCTCCGCAGGGGCGCCGGCGGCCTTGGCATCGGTGACCGCCTGGGCGGCCCCGCGGTCGTCGATCTCCGAGTAGGTCTTGCCGTCGGCGATGCCCTCCATGTGGCCGGCGATGAGGCTGGCGTAGGCCTCGGCCTCGTCACCGGTGGTGACCTTCTCGTCCGCGTACTTCACGAGGTCGTCGCGGCCCTCCTCGACGAGGGTGGCCTCGTCGGAGAAGGTGACGTTCTGCGACGACAGCTCGTCGTAGACGTAGTCCTCGGCGAAGTTCGAGCCCCACATCAGCAGCCCGCCGGCAGCGGCGAACACCAGGGCGGCGACCACGCCGAACCCGATGAGCACCTTGTCGATCGTCCGCCGGTGCAGGTGCACCTCGTAGTCGGCCGTCGGGGCCGGCGTGGCGCTCGTGCCCTCGCGTTCCTCGGTGACAGCAGCCATCTCAGTTCCTCCCGATTGCGTCCGACGGATCCTGTGATCCGTCCTGGTGACGACCGTACGGAGGACCAGCACACCCACCGTAGGGCCGAAGGGCCCGGGAATCGGCGCCGTTCGGACGTCGGCGTCGGCCACGCTGCGGCGCTCGGTCCGCGGGCCCGCCCGGCGAGGCCCGCGGCCCCCCGGGACCGGGCCCTTGGGCCCTGCCCCCCGGGGCCCCGGTCGTCGAGGATCGAACCATGCCGACCGACATCGTCCAGTGCCCCCGCTGCGAGCTGCGCTTCGCCCACCGGAGCGAGCT
>DASSGC010000094.1:0-2236 GCA_035693765.1 Acidimicrobiales bacterium | reverse complement strand
GCGTGGGTTTGGTTGCTTCGATCTTTCTTCTGCTGATTGTGGCCTGTGGACCGGCCGACGATGGGTTCTCGGTGCGAGTAACCAATCAATGCGAGTCAACGATCAGGTTCGTGATCGACGGAGGCCAGCCGCGTCGGGTTGCTGGCGGATCGCATCAGGAGCTCGCGCCCGGTGCAACGGAGACCTACAGCATCATTGCGGGAACCGGTCAAGGCGGGTTCATGGAGATGGCATCCAACGCAACCGGTGGGAGCGGACCAATCGTAGTGTTCGATAGTCCTCGCGGGGGGCAATCGGCCGACGTGGTAGCCACGGGTGAGCCATGCGTGCCGAGCGTTGTTGAGCCGGCAAGTCCGTAGCATGACTTCTTCTCTTGTAGTCATCGCAGCAACTGCCACTAGTTTTTCGCACCGGCTGTCCTGCTGAGCCTCACAGCTACCGACGCGTTGACGGGTCGTTGAGAAACTCGAGGTCGTCGATGCTCCGCCACGGGCCAGCGTGACCGGTCCAGATCGCGTTCCTCGGCCTCAATCCACGGGCCTTGCCGGCCGGCCCGGCAATACCCTCCGGCCATGCCCTCCCCCGTGCCGCCCCCCTCCGCCCGCACGACCGTGCGCCGCCTCCCCGAGCGGGGGTCGTACGACCGGGCCACGGCCCACGCCATCCTCGACGAGGGGCTGGTGGCCCACGTCGGGCTGACCACCGACGACGGGCCGGTGGTCATCCCGCTGCTGTACGGGCGCGACGGCGACCGGCTGCTGCTCCACGGCTCGGCGGCCAGCCGCCTGCTGCGGGGCGGGGCCAAGGGGGCGGAGATGTGCGTGACGGTCACGCTGGTGGACGGGCTCGTGCTGGCCCGCTCGGCCTTCCACCACTCGATGAACTACCGGTCGGTGGTGGCCTTCGGCCGGGCCACGCCGGTCACCGACCCCGACGAGAAGCGGGCCGCGCTCGACCGCCTGGTCGAGCACATCGTGCCGGGCCGGACCGCCGACGCCCGGCCGCCCGCCGACAAGGAGATCCGGGCCACGCTCGTGCTGGCGCTGCCGCTCGACGAGTGCTCGGTCAAGGTCCGGACAGGCGGCCCGAACGACGAGGACGAAGACATGGACCTCCCCGTGTGGGCCGGCGTGGTCCCGCTGTCCACGGTGGCGGGCGCGCCCGTCGCCGCCGGCGACCTCCGGGTCGCCGTCCCGGTCCCCGGCTACGCCGCCCGCTACACCCGGCCGTCGGCGCGGGGCACCCGGGCCGAGGCGCCGGCCGGCTGAACCCCGGTTCCCCGCCTCCTGCCGCGGTGTCCGGTGCCCCGGCGCCCGGAACCGCGGCAGGAGCGCGGGCCCGGCGTCAGGAGCGGTTGCTCGCGACCCCGCAGGTGAGGCCGCGGTCGAGGCAGAGCTCGACCTCGGTCCGCAGCTTGTCCTCGTCCCAGGCGTTGACGAAGTCGGCGTGCCCGGTGAGCAGCGACCCCGACGCCAGCGCCAGGTCGTGCCCCTCGCCTGTGACGGGATAGGTGATCGTCAGCAACAGCTGCGGCACCGGCACCGGGTGCGTGGCCGGGCACGCCCCGCCCTCGCTGCGGGCCACGTGCGACACGTGGTCGGCGCTGTCGAGGTGCTCGCCGTCCCAGCAGTCGGGAAAGCTGACGGCCATCCGCAGCGGCCGGCCGTCCGGGCACGCCGGCGGGGTGGCGGCGGGGGTCGAGCCGGTGCCGCAGGTCCACGCCACCACGTCGAGCGACTGCGGCGCGGCGGCGGTCTGGTCGCCGCCCAGCATGGCCAGGCCGAGCGGGTAGGGCTCCACCGTCCCCGGGTCGATGCCGACGCCGGGTCGGTAGTAGGCGACGGCCTTGGTCGGCGTGACCATCGCCCCGTGGTCGAGCAGCGCCGGCGCCCAGTAGGCGGCCCGGTCGAGCTGCTGGTCGCAGGAGGTGCCGCCGGCCTGAAGGTCGGCCACCGTGGACGACGCCCCGGTCGTCGTGTTGCCGAAGAACACGTGCAGGTGCGACCGCCCGCTGTGCCCCGGATGGACGATCGGGTCGTCGGGGGCGGCGTGGCTGAACCCGCACTCGACGACGAACTGGGGGACGCGGCCCTGCGGCCCCGGCTCTGTGGGCGACAGGCGCACCGGCGCATCCGCACCCGGCCCGGCCTGCTGCCGATCGCCACCGGCGTCGGCTGCCACGGCGTCGCCGGCGGCGTCCGGGGACGGGGCGGCGGCCTCCGGACGATCGCCGCCG
>DASSGC010000093.1:0-4654 GCA_035693765.1 Acidimicrobiales bacterium | reverse complement strand
CTGAGCTATACGCCCCCGGAAGGGAAATCCACTCTAGCAAGCCCGGTCACCCCGCTCCGAACGGGGCGACCGCGTCGGCGCCGAGCACGTCCTCCAGCAGGGCCATCAGCCGCAGCACGACCACGTCGCCGTGCTGGGGGCCCACGACCTGCAGCCCGACCGGCATGCCGTCGGGCGTGAACCCGGCGCACACGGTGCCCGCCGGCGAACGGGTCATGTTGAACGGATAGGTGAACCGCACCCAGTTGGCGTCCGGCACCCCGTTGACCGTGCCGCCCTCCCCCAGCCGGGGCGTCTGGCCGGCGACCGTGGGGCACAGCAGCAGCGGCACCCGGTGGAACAGGTCGACGAGCGCCAGGTTCAGCCGGTGGCAGGCGTCCAGGGCCTCGACGAACCGGGTGGCCGTGACGTTGGCGTCGGCCCACTCGATGATGGTCAGCAGGCCGGGGTCGATCGAACCCCAGACCTCCTGGCCGCGGAAGGGCCGGAGCGTCCGCGAGCAGTACACCCCGATCAGGGCGAGCCATTCACCGATCGGGTCCTCGGGGAACACGGTGTCGAGCTCGACCACCTCGGTGCCGAGCGCCTCCAGCCGGCGCACGGCCGCCTCGCACACCGCCAGCACGTCGGCGTCGACCGCGCCGTAACCCAGGGTCGGCGACCAGGCGACGGTGCGGGGCGCGTTGACGTCGACCAGCGACCGCGACCACGACGCGTCGGGCAGTGGCAGCGACGTCAGGTCGGCAGGCTCGGGCCCGACCACCGTGTCGAGCACGAGCGCCAGGTCGCGGACCCGCCGCACCATGGGACCCCGGATCGACAGCAGCGGCCAGTCGGGGGGCTCCATGCCACCGCTCGGCACCCGGCCGAGCGACGGCTTGAGGCCCGAGAGTCCCGTCACGGCCGAGGGGATGCGGATCGAGCCGCCCCCGTCGGACCCCGTGGCCAGCGGGACCAGGCCGGCGGCCACGGCCGCGGCCGAGCCGCCGGACGAGCCGCCGGCCACCCGCTCCAGATCCCAGGGGTTGCGGGTCGAGCCGAAGACCGCGTTCGTGGTGTCGGGCTTCCAGGCCAGCTCCGGCGTGTTCGTCTTGCCCACCACGACGCAGCCCGCGGCCCGCAGCCGCTCGACCAGCGTGGAGTCCTCGGTGGCAGGCGGGCCGCCGGCGAAGCAGGCGGAGCCCCGGGTGGTCACGTAGCCGGCGACGTCCTCCATGTCCTTCACGGCGAGCGGCACGCCGGCCAGCGGGCCGACGTCCTCGCCCGCGGCGATCCGCTCGTCGAGCGCTGCGGCCTCGGCCAGGGCGGCCTCGCCGTCGAGCGCCACGAACGCCCCGAGCGTCCCGTCGAGCGCGACGATCCGGTCGAGCGCCGCGCCGACGACCTCGCGGGCGGACAGCCTCTGGTCGCTCACCTGGTCCGCGAGCTCTCCGACCGATACGGCGCGGAAATCCATGCGAGGACCGTACCCCCGCGCCGGCAACGGGAATGCCGTCACTCGGCCCGGCGTTGACGCCGTTGGCCTGCCGCCGGGAGCACGCCGCATCCGTCCCCCACCCGGACCCCACGCGCCGTGAACCCCACCGATGCCCCCGCCCGCCCGCCCGCCACGCCGCTCGGGCACGGGCGGTGTCCCGTGCGGCCACGCCGCGGTCCCACCCGGGCCGCGCGACGCCACCACGGCGGGGCCGACCGGCGGGTCACGACCGCGGGGACGCCGGCCCCCACCTCGGCCGGCGCCGCGTGAACCCGCCCGAACACGTTGGAGGCGGCCGCCGCCGCGGTGGGATGCTCGATCCCGTGCGGACCCACCCCTCGACCCGCGGCGTCGTCGCCGACGGCATCGCCGCCGACGACGCCGTCGAGGACTTCGAGGACGCCCTGATCGACGGCGACCGCACCTTCGCCCCGGGCAGCGCACGGTCCGCACTGCGGCACCGGACCTTCCGCCGGGTGTTCACCGGGTCGTTCCTGTCCAACGTCGGCACCTGGATGCAGAACGTGGTCCTCGGTGCCCTGGCCTACGACCTGACCGAGTCGCCGACCTTCGTGGGCATCGTGCTGTTCGCCCAGCTCGGTCCCCTGCTCCTGCTGTCGGTGGTCGGCGGCGCCCTCGCCGACACGATCGACCGCCGCCGCCTGCTGATGGCCGTGGCCGCCAGCCAGCTCGTCCTGTCGTTCGTGCTGGCGGCCGTGGCCGCGCCCGACCAGCCCGACAAGGTGCTCCTGGTCGCCGTCGTGTTCTGCATCGGGATCGCCCAGGCCCTGTTCAACCCCGCCTACACGGCCGTGATGCCCCAGCTCGTCGGCCGTGACGACCTCCCCGGGGCGATCTCGCTCCACTCCGCCCAGATGAACGGGTCACGGGTGATCGGACCGGTGATCGGCGCGCTGCTCGACGCCGCCCTCGGCGCTTCCGCCGTGTTCGCCCTCAACGGGCTGACCTACCTGTTCGTCATCGCCTCGCTGACGACGGTGCGCCTCCCACCGCCGGTGGTCGCCACGGCGGCCCACCGCGGCCTGCGCCGGCTCGGTGCCGGGTTCGCGGTCGCGCGCGGCGATCGGGTGGTGCGCCGCTGCCTCGTGTCGATCTTCACCTTCTCGCTGGTGTCGCTCACCTTCGTCGGCCAGTTCCCGGTCGTGGCCGAGCGCAACTTCGGCATCGACGAGCGCTCCACCGCCTACGGCCTGCTCTACGCCTGCTTCGGCGTCGGTGCGGTCGCCGGTGCGCTGTCCATCGGGACGATCTTCAGCCGGCGGCCCAAGGAGCGGATCGTGCGGGTCGCCCTGGCCAGCTACGCGGTGGCCCTGGCGGTGTTCGCCCTGCTCCGGTCGCCTGCGGTCGCCTACCCCGCGGTGCTGGTGGTCGGCCTGACCTACTTCGGGTTCATCACCTCGCTCTCCACGGTGCTCCAGCAGCGACTCGGCGACCACGAGCGGGGCAGCGTCACGGCCCTGTGGATCATGGGCTTCGGCGGCACGGTGCCCATCGGCAACCTGCTCGCCGGGCCGATCATCGAGGCCAGCTCGATCACGGCCGTGCTGCTGGGTGGCGCCGTGTTCGCCGCCGGCCTGGCCGGTTACGCCCGCCTCGCGCCCACGGAGGCCGGTGCCGCGGTCGACCTGCCCACCCCCCAGGCCGCCTGAGCGCCCGAACCGGCGTCCCCGACGCGCGCCCGGCGGGCGGGATCGCCGCCAGAACCGCGCCGGCGGGCGGTGCCGCGCCGCAGGGCTCGGGCGCTCGTCAGTGGAGCAGCCCGACCAGCCGTTCCAGCCCGACGACCCGGCTCCCCTTGAGCAGCACCGCATCGCCCGGTCCCAGGTCACCGAGGGCCGCCGCGGCGGCGGCCAGGTCGGCCACGACCTCCCCGCCGTAGGCCGGGATGCCGACCGACACGACCTCGATGCCCAGGTCGGCAGCCAGGTCGCCCACCGCGCGGTGCTCGGCGTCGCCGGACGCACCCATCTCGGCCATGAGCCCCAGCACGGCCACGCGCCGTTCGGCGTCGAGGGCGGCGAGCGCCCGCAGGGCGGCCGCCATGGAGGCGGGATTGGCGTTGTAGGCGTCGTTCAGCAGCCGGGCGCCGGAGGGCAGGGTGGTCATCTCCATGCGCCAGCGCGACAGGCCGGCCCGGTCGAGACCGCCGGCCACGCCGTCGAGCGGCACGTCGCACACCAGCGCCGCCGCCGCCGCGCCGAGCGCGTTGTCGACCATGTGGGCACCCCGGACGGCGAGCGCGACCTCGGCCGCGCCCCAGGGCGTGACCATCCGGAACGACGGCCGCAGGTCGTCGTCGATGCGCACCCGCTCGGCCCGGACCTCACCGCCCTCACCGAAGGTGAGCACCCTGGCCGCGGTGCGGTCGGCCATCGCCGCCACCCGTGGATCGGCGGCGTTCAACACGGCCGCCCCCGACGCGGGCAGGGCCTCGACCAGCTCGCCCTTGGCCTTGGCCACGTCGTCGAGCGACCCGAACGTCTCGGTGTGCACGGTCGCCACCCGGGTCACCACCCCGACCGTCGGCCGCGCGATGGCGCAGAGCGCGGCGATGTGGCCGGCGCCCCGGGCACCCATCTCCACCACCACGGCCTCGGCCTCGGCCGGGGCGTTCAACAGCGTCAGCGGCACGCCCAGCTCGTTGTTGAACGAGCCCTCGCTGGCGGTCGTCTCCCACCGGGCCGCCAGGGCGGCGGCGAGGAGGTCCTTCACGCTGGTCTTGCCGACCGAACCGGTCACGCCCACCACCCGGTCGGGCAGCCGGTGGCGGGCCGCCCGGCCGAGGTCGGACAGCGCCGCCAGCGTGTCGGGCACCTCGACGGCCGTGGCGCCGCCGGGCCGCTGCCCGACGGGCCGGGAGGTCAGGTAGGCGGCGGCGCCCGCCGCCACGGCTGCCGCGACGAAGTCGTGGCCGTCGCGGGCGGCCACGATCGGGACGAACAACTCGCCCCCGGTGACCCGCCGTGAATCGATCGCCACCCCGTCCACCAGGGTGTCGGGCCCGACCAGACGGCCGCCGGTCGCCCGGCCGATCTCCTGCGCGCACAGCTCCACGGTCGGCCATCTTCGCACCCGGGGCCGCAGCGCCCCGAACACCGACACCCCCCACACGCACCGCCCCGAACACCGACACCCCCCACACGCACCGCCCCGCAC
>DASSGC010000092.1:0-11467 GCA_035693765.1 Acidimicrobiales bacterium | reverse complement strand
GGCGGCACCCCGCAGCGGGATGCCGGGAGGCTCGGGGGCATCGGCCGGGGCCGCGGAGGGCGTGGGGGCCGACGTCGGGGCCGGCGCCGCGCTCGCCGCCGGAGGGGCGGGAGCGGCGCTCGGGGCAGCCGGCACGGGCTCGGTCGGCGTGCTGCGGGGCGTCGTCGAGGGGCGGTAGTCCTGGAAGAAGTCACGCCAGCTCTCGCTGACCGACGAGGGGTCGGCGACGTACTGGTCGTACATCTCGTCGACGAGCCAGGCGTTGGGGCCTAGCGCGGCCGTCGACGACGTCGGTTGCGGTTCGTCACCCACGTGGGTCGATCGTACCGGGACGGAGGCCCGCTCCGGCCCGTGACGGCCCTGCCCATGGCCCATCCGACCACCCAGCGCGTCCGCCCCGGCCCGCCCCGGGCCCGACCGGCCCCCCCGCCGGCGGCCGTGGGGGCCTCAGACCGCGGTGAGCCGCTCCAGGCGCACCGCGCACTGCTTGTAGTTGGGCTCCCGGGAGATCGGGTCGAACTCGTTGATGGTCAGGCGGTTGGCGCACTGCTCGTCGAAGTGGAACGGGACGAACACCTCGCCGGCCCGGACCGTGCGGGTGACCCGCACCCGGATGCGGTCGACCGCCCCGCGCTCCGACACCAGCCGGACGATGTCGCCCGTGTGGATGCGCAGGTCCTCGGCGTCGTCGGGATGGACCTCGACCCAGCCCTCCGGCGCCAGCCGGTCGAGGATCTCGACCCGGCCGGTCTTGGTGCGCGTGTGCCAGTGCTCCACCGTCCGGCCGGTGTTGAGCAGCAACGGGTAGTTCCGCCGGGGCCGGTCGGCGATCGGCTTGGGGCTCACACAGCGGAGCTGGGCGCGGCCCGTCGGCGTCGGGAAGCGCCAGTCGGCGTACAGCCGCGGGGTGCCGGCGAGCGGGACGGTCGGCTCGCCGGACGGGCAGGGCCACTGGACGCCGCCCGCCGCGTCGATCCGCTCGTAGGTGATCCCGGAGTAGTCGCACAACCGGCCCGCCGACACCCGGCGCCACTCCGCGAACGCGTCGGCCGGCTCCTCCCAGCCGGGGAACAGCTCGTCGCGCACGCCCAGGTGGTCGGCCAGGCCCAGCACGATGTCGAAGTCGCTGCGCGCCTCCCCCGGCGGCGGGACGGCCCGCCGGGCCCGGGACACCCGCCGCTCGGAGTTGGTGTAGGTGCCCTCCTTCTCGCCCCAGATGGCGGCGGGCAGCACCACGTCGGCCAGCGCGCTGGTGGGCGTCTCGAAGCCGTCCTGCACCACCAGCAGGTCGAGCTGGCCCAGGGCGTGCTCCAGCAGCTCGCGGTTGGGGAACGACACCACCGGGTTGGTGGCGATGATCCACAGGCCCTTGATCCGGCCGTCGATCACGCCGTTGACGATGTCGGGGTACGCCCGGCCCCGCTCGGTGGGCAGGCGGTCCTCGGCGACGCCCCACAGGGTGGCGAGCTCCCGCCGGGCGGCCGGATCGTCGTAGGCCCGGTAGCCGGGCATCGAGGCGGTGAAGCCGGTCTCCCGGGTGCCCATGGCGTTGCACTGGCCGGTGATGGAGAACGGCGAGGCGCCCGGCTTGCCGAGGTTGCCGGTGAGGACGCAGAGGGTGTTGAGCAGGGTGACGGTCTCGGTGCCCTGCACCGAGTGGTTGACGCCCATGGTCCAGGCCACCAGCGCCCGCCGCGCCCGGCCGACCGCCAGCGCCGCCCGGCGCACGTCGGCGGCGGGGACGCCGCATTCGCGCTCGACCCGGGCGAGGTCGAACCCGGCCAGGTGCGCCACCAGATCGTCGAACCCGTCCGCCACCCGGCGGACCCGCGCCTCGTCCACCAGGCCCTCGTCGAGCAGCACCTTCATCATCCCGTTGAGCAGGGTGACGTCGCTGCGGGGCCGGAGGGCGAGGTGCTGGTCGGCGATCATCGCCGTCTTGGTGACGCGGGGGTCGACCACGATCACGGTCGCCCCGGGGTTGCCGAGCACCCGCGGGGCGAGGAGCGGGTGGTTGTCCGCGATGTTGGCCCCGACGAGGAGGATCACGTCGGCCTCGGCGAAGTCGTCGTAGCTCCCCGGCGGGCCGTCGCTGCCGAAGCTCAGCTTGTAGCCGGACACCGCCGAGGCCATGCACAGCGTGGTGTTGCCGTCGAAGTGGCGGACCCCGAGCCCGAGGCGCACGAGCTTGCCGAGCGCGTAGAACTCCTCGGTCACGAGCTGGCCGGTCGACAGCACGGCCACCGACCCGGGGCCGTGCTCGTCCACCAGCCGGCGGAACCCGCCGGCCACCGCCGCGCAGGCGTCGTCCCAGCCGACCCGCCGGCCGCCGACGGTGGGGTGGGTGAGGCGCCCGGGGGCGGCCAGCGTGTGGTGCTCGGACAGGCCCTTCGGGCACAGCCGGCCGAGGTTGACGGGGTGGTCCGGGTCGCCCTGCACCGCGACGGCGCGGTCGCCCTTGACGCCCACCAGCATCCCGCAGCCCACCGAGCAGTAGCCGCACGTGGTCCGCACCCAGCGGTCGGGCACCCGGGAGGCGCTCATCGGGCCGAAGCGCTCGTCGGCCGCGTACGTGTAGCGCTCGCCGCCGTGGCCGAGGCCCAGCCGGTCCCGCAGCCGGCCCATCACCCGTGCCGCCGGGCCGGGCCGAAGAACGTCCCGGGCATGTTGAGCGGCACCACGGTCACGTAGAAGAGGTAGCGGCCCGCCAGCTCGCCGAGGACGACGGCGGCGCAGCCCGCGAGCGGCCAGCGCCAGCCCATCGCCACGCCGCCCGCGGCCAGCGCCCAGCGGAGGGCGGTGAGCGGGGCGAACGGATGCCGGTAGAGGGCGACGGTGCCGGTGGCCTCGCGGCGGGGATCGCGGGACAGGCGGACGAGGTTGGCCAGCCACACCGCGAGCTGGGCGACGACGGCCGCGGCCGCCAGGGCGGGGAGCCCGGTGAGCAGGGGTCCGGTGGCCAGTGCGGTGAGGTAGAAGGCGACGACCGTCAGCGGGGTGTCCCACGACGGCCGGCCGGGCACGACGTAGAGGCGGCCACTGGCGAACACGCCGGCCACCCCGACGACCGCCGCCGCGGGGGCCAGCGGCGGCGCCAGCACTGCCGCCGCCGCCAGCCCCGCGTAGGCGCCCAGCAGCAGCACCTCCCGGGACAGCCACGAGCGCCGCAGGTTGCGGAGCGCCTTCCAGGCATGGGCCGGCCGGCCCAGGTGGGCCAGCGAGCCGGCCAGGGCGGCGCCGGCGAGCGCGGCGGCCAGCAGCCGCCGGCCGAGGTCGGCACCCGCCATGCCCGTGAGGCTCACCCCCAGCGCCACCTGGGTGAGCAGGGTGAGCACGACGAGGGGCCAGTGGGGATGCTCGGGCGCCAGGTCGACGTCCGAGGCGGCCACGGTGCCGTGGAGGTCGCCCTTCGGCAGCACGATCCGGGTGGTGGACAGGGTCAGGTCGGATGGCGGCAGGTGGGGGGCGTCGGCCGCCGCGTGGTCGGCGCGCCAGGCGTCGACCGACACGACCTCCACGTCGAGCGCCCGCGTCGGGCAGGCACCCACGCACGCGGGCTTCAGGCCCGCGTCGAGCCGGGGCAGGCACATGTCGCACTTGGTGACGATGCGGCGGTCCGGCTGGAAGGCCGGCACCGAGTAGGGGCAGTTCCAGGTGCAGTACTGGCACCCGATGCAGTCGTCGGCGTGGTGGGCGACCACGCCGTTGTCGAGCTTGACGTAGGCCTCGGTCGGGCAGCCGGTGAGGCAGGCGGGGTCGAGGCAGTGGTTGCACGACATCGACAGGTGGAAGCGCCGCGTCCGCGGGTGGTCACCCCCCTCGAACTCCCCCACCCGGCGCCACGCCACCGCGGGCGGCAGGCCGTTCTGCTCGGCGCAGGCGACCTCGCACGAGTGGCACCCGACGCAGGCGTCCATGGCGAAGCTGAAGCGGTACTGCTCGCCCGCGCTGAGCGGCAGCAGCTCGGGCCCGTCCGGCCCGATCGGGGTGACCGGTGCGACGCTCACGGGTCCGCCGACACCGCCGGGCCGACCACCACCCATCCCTCGTCGTCGACCGCGACCGGGTAGGTCGGCACGCGCACCGACGGGTCGTCGAGGCACGTCCCGGTCCGCAGGTCGAACGCCTGCTTGTAGACCGGCGAGGCGACCTTGGGCACGCCGCCGGCGTCGCCGACGATGCCACGGGACAGCACGTGGGCACCGGAGAACGGGTCGCGGTTGCCGATGGCGAACAGCGACGCGCCGGCGCGTGGCACCGACAGGCGGAAGACGGCGACCTGGTGGTCCCCCACGAGGGCGGCTGCGCCCCGGTCCGGGGTGAGCCGCCGCAGGGGGCAGACCCGCACGGCCCCGCCGGCCGGCATCGTCGCCACCGGAGGCAGCGCCTCCCGCTCGTCCACCGCATCGGTCATCGGGACACCTCCGTGTCGGCCGGGCGGTCGACGACGGCGACGCGCCCGGGTCGTAGCTCCACCGGTTGCCGCTGGCCGCGGACCCGGACGTAGGCCAGCGACGGGTCCGGCTCGTCGGAGTTGAGGAACGGCCGGAACCGCTCCATCCGGACGGGGTCCGCCAGCGTCGCCCGCCACTCGCACTCGTAGCTCTCCACGTGGCGGGCCATGTCGGCCTCGAGGTCGGCGCAGACGCCGAGCGAGTCGTCGACGACCACGGCCTGCAGGTGGGCGAGGCCGCCCTCCAGCTTGTTGAGCCAGGTGGCGGTGCGCTCCAGGCGCTCGGCCGTGCGGACGTAGTACATGAGGTAGCGGTCGATGGTGCGGACGAGGGCCTCGTCGTCGAGGTCCTCGGCCAGCAGCACCGCGTGCTGGGGGCGCATGCCGCCGTTGCCGCCCACGTACAGGTTCCAGCCCCGCTCCGTGGCGATCACGCCCACGTCCTTGGACTGGGCCTCGGCGCACTCGCGGGCGCAGCCCGACACGGCGAACTTCAGCTTGTGCGGGGCGCGCAGGCCCCGGTAGCGCAGCTCGAGGCGGATGGCCATGGCCACGGAGTCCTGCACGCCGTAGCGGCACCAGGTGTCGCCGACGCACGACTTCACGGTGCGGACCGCCTTGCCGTAGGCGTGGCCCGACTCGAAGCCGGCGTCGATCAGCCGGGCCCAGATGGCGGGGAGCTGATCGACCCGGGCACCGAACAGGTCGACCCGCTGGGCGCCGGTGATCTTGGTGTAGAGGTCGAACTCGCGGCCGACCTCGCCGAGGGCGATGAGCTGGGCGGGCGTGATCTCGCCGCCGGGCACGCGGGGGACGATCGAGTAGGTGCCGTCCCGCTGGAGGTTGGCGAGGAAGTGGTCGTTGGTGTCCTGCAGCGATGCCTGCTCACCGTCGAGGATGTAGCCCGAGGCCAGCGAGGCGAACATCGAGGCCACGGCCGGCTTGCAGATCTCGCAGCCGTGGCCGGTCCCGAACCGGTCGATCAGCTCGGCGAAGGTCCGGAGGCCGGTCACCCGCACGATCTCGAACAGCTCGACCCGGGTCTGGGGGAAGTGCTCGCACAGCCGGGTGACGACCTCCTTGCCCGCCTTGCGCAGCTCGTCGTTGAGCAGCTCGGCGAGCACGGGCACGCAGCTCCCGCAGCCGGTCCCGGCCCTGGTGCAGCCCTTGACGGCGCCGACGTCGGCCAGGTCGCCGTCGGTGACCGCTGCGCAGATGGCGCCCTTGGTCACGTTGTGGCAGGAGCAGATGGTGGCGGCGTCGGGCAGGTCGGCCGGCGTGAGGCCGGCCGCCGCACCGTCGCCGGCGGGCAGGATCAGCCGCTCCGGGCTCGCCGGCGCGGGCAGGCCGCCGCGCACGTAGGGCAGCAGTGCCCCGTACGCCTCGGCGTCGCCGACGAGGATGCCGCCCAGGATGCGGGTGCCGTCGGCCGACACCACCAGCTTCTTGTAGACGCCGGCCACCGGGTCGGACCAGGTGATCTCCTCGGCGCCGTCGCTCATGGCGAAGCAGTCACCGAGGCTGGCCACGTCCACGCCGAGCAGCTTCAGCTTGGTCGACGTGTCGGCGCCGGTGAAGGCGGCGGTACCGCCCGCCAGCCGCGTGGCCAGGTGGTCGGCCTGCTGGTAGCCCGGGCTGACCAGGCCGTAGGGGCGGCCACCCCGGTGGGCCGCGACCTCGCCGATGGCCGAGATGTGCGGGTCGGAGGTGGCGAGCGTGTCGTCGACGGCGACGCCGCCGCGCTCCCCCATGGTCAGGCCCGCGGCCCGGGCCAGCTCGTCCCGGGGACGGATGCCGGCGGCGAACACGACGATCTCGGCGTCGAGCGGCCCCGGGGCGCCCTCGCCGTCGCCGAACGACAGCCCGGCCACGCGCCCGTCGTGGGTGCCGAGGACCTCGCCGGCCGCCACGCCGGTGAGCACGTCGATGCCGAGGCCCTCGATCCGGCGCCGCAGGGCCCGGCCGCCCTGGGCGTCGAGCTGCACGGCCATCAGCCGGTCGGCCAGCTCGACGACGGTGGTGTGGACGCCGAGGGCCCGCAGGGCACCGGCCGCCTCCAGGCCGAGCAGGCCCCCACCGATGACGACGCCCCGCCGGCACTGGGTGGCCCACGAGCGGATGGCGTCGACGTCGTCGAGGGTCCGGTACACGAACACGCCCGCCAGGTCGCTGCCGGGCACGGGCGGCACGAACGGGGCGCTGCCGGTCGCCAGCACGAGGTGGTCGTAGCGGAGGGTGCCGGCCGACGTGGTGGTGACCGTCCGGCCCGACGGGTCGATGGCCTCGGCCCGCTGCCCCAGCAGGAGCCGCACGCCGTGCACCGTGTGGAAGTCCTCGCCGCCCAGCCGGAGGGCGGCCGGGTCGGCGCCCTCCAGGGCGCTGGTGAGGTGGACCCGGTCGTAGGCGGGCCGGGGCTCCTCGCCGAGCACGACGATCTCGTGGCTGCGGTGGAGTCCCCGCTCGACGGCCGACTCCAGGAACTGGTGGCCGACCATCCCGTTGCCGGCCACGACCAGCACGGGCCGGGCGGGCGCGCCGGCGGGGCGGTGCCCGTCGCCGTTGCCGTTGGCGGTGTCGTCGGTCATCGCGGCTGCTCCTCGGGGGCGGTGCCGGGCATGCCCCCACCGTCGCCCGCGGCTGTTTCACGGTCGCGACACGGCGGTGAACGCCCGGACACGCCCGGCGCACCGGGCTCCCTGGCACCAGGTGATGGTCCTCACGCCGCCCGCGACCCCCTGTGAGCCGCCGGACTCACACGCCGCCCGCGACCGGCGCCGCTCAGGTGGCGAAGCGGTAGCCGCGGCGGAACACCGTCTCCAGCAGGTGCCCGTAGGGGCCCAGCCGCCGGCGGAGCCGGGCCACCGCCACCTCGACGGCGTGCTCGTCGGCGTCGCCCTCGGGCCACACGACCGTCAGCAGGTCGGCCTTGGAGAGCACGGCGCCGGGGCGCCGCGCCAGGGCCGCGAGCAGGTCGCGCTCGCGCTCGCTGACCTGGACCGTCTCGCCCGCCAGCCGCACGATCCGGCCCTGGAGGCGCACCGTGTCGTCGCCGAGCCGGAAGGTGATCGACCGGTGGCTGAGCGCCTCGGCCACGGTCACCACCATCGACCCGAGCCGGGGCCGCACCGGCACCACCGGCTGGCCGAAACCGGCCTCCACCGCGGCGTCGGCGCACACCGGCCCGACGCAGGCGACGACGACCCCGCGGGCGAAGCCCGCGCGGAGCCGGTCGAGCAGGCCCTCTGTTTCGGCGATCTCACACAGGCTCTCGATCCCGGGCCGGGCCGTGAAGGTCACGGCGTCGACGCGGCGGTCGGCCACCGCGTGGATCAGCCGCACGGCGGGGCCGACGTCCTCGGGCAGGGACCAGCGGTAGATCGGCATCGGCACGACGTCGGCACCCAGCGCGACCAGGGTCTCGGCCAGTGGCTGGGTGCGGGCCCCGTCGAGCTGGACGGCGACACGGACACCGGCGACGCCGGTCCGGGCGAGCTCGTCGACGATCTCGGCCGACACGCCCGAGGGGGTGCTCCAGTGGACCGGGATGCCCGCGGTCACCGCCGCACCGTGGGCCTTCGGGCCCCGGGCGAACACCCGTGACCGCCCGAGGGCCTCCACCAGGGCCTCGGCCCGGCCCAGCACCTCCGCCGCCTCGACCACGCCCCGCACCCCGATGCCGGTGGACAGCACGGTGACCTCGGGCGGACGGGCGATGAGGTCGTCGAGGGCGTCGGCCAGCGGTCCGTCGACCGCCACCGGGTGGGTGCGGAGCGCCGGGCCGTGCAGCACGGCGGCCCCGCGTCGCTCGAGCATGGCGATCTGCTCGTCGGCGCGCCGGTCGGCGGTGACCCCCACCACGAACCCGGTCATCTCCTCCAGCGGCACCGGCCCATGGTGCCGGTGACGTGTTGCCCGACGATTTCCGGCTGGTTACCGGCTCCCCACCTGGCCCTTTCGAGGCGTGGCATCGGTCACGTCCGGGGTCCACCACCGGCTGACTCCGGGGTTGTAGACCAACCGAAACCGCCTTCGTCGAAGGAGGCCACCATGAGCCCCATCCTCGTGAGCGACAGCACCGGGCGCCGGTCCCCCCTGAACGCCCGTGTGCTCCGGCCGCTGCTCGGCGGCCACGTGGTGGTCCGCACCACGTCGGCCCTGTGGCGCGGCACGCTGCTGTCCTGCGTGAAGGACAGCGCCTGGTTCGTCATCGACGACGTCGACGTGGTGGTGCCCCTCGACGACCTGGTGTCGGTGCGGGCCGCCTGACCCGCCGGGGCGAACGCACACGGCTCGGCCGCGGCAGCGCTGTACGATCGCGCTGTATGTCGATGAACCGCACGCAGATCTACCTGACCGACGAGCTGCGCGCCCGCATCGACGCCCGGGCCCGTGCCGAGGGCACCACCATGGCCGAGGTCGTGCGCCACGCGGTCGAGCGGTACGTCGACGAGCCCGTGGACGTCGACGGCACCCTCGACGCCACGTTCGGATCGGTCGCCAAGGTCGTCGTCCCGTCGCGGGACGACTGGGACCGTGGCTGACCTGCTGGTCGACACCGATGTCTGCATCGACCACCTGGAAGGGGTGACCCGGCTCCCGGGACGGCGCACGCGGCTCGCCTACTCGGTCGTGACCCGGGCCGAGCTGCTCGCGGGGCCCGCGGAACAGCAGGCGCAGGTGCGTCGCCTGCTGGCACCCCTGCAGGAGATCGTGGTCGACCGGCGGATCGCGGAACGGGCGGGTGACCTCCGCCGTGCGGCGGGCCTGCGCATGCCCGACGCGCTGGTGGCGGCGACGGCCCTCGTGCACGACCTCACGCTCCACACACGCAACCACCGCGACTTCCGCACGGTCGACGGGCTCCGGCTACGCCCCCGGCGCCCGGGCTGACCGTCGAGGTTCGCCGGCCGGCGGCAGCCGATGGGGCCGTCCGCTCCGCCCGGCCGGCCGGCATCAGGGGCTCGACCACCCGGGTGGCCACGGGCTCAGTGCCGGGCCATCCAGCGGGGACGCCCCGGGGTCGCACTTTCGGCGCCGTCCCGGCGACCCGATACCGTCGCCTCCCATGAGCGCGCAGTTCATCTTCACGATGCGCAAGGTCGGCCGGTTCCACCCTCCGGACAAGGAGGTGCTGAAGGACATCAGCCTGTCGTTCTTCCCGGGGGCCAAGATCGGCGTGCTCGGTGCCAACGGGGCCGGCAAGTCGTCGCTGCTGCGCATCATGGCCGGCGTCGACGACGGGTTCACCGGCGAGGCCCGCCTCACGCCCGGGTTCACCGTCGGGATGCTGGAGCAGGAGCCCCAGCTCGACCCGGCCAAGGACGTGCAGGGCAACGTGATGGACGGCGTCGGCCAGGTGGCGGCCCTGCTGGCGGACTACGACGAGGTCATGGCCGGCTGGGCCGACCCCGAGGCCGACTACGACAAGCTCGGCGCCCGCCAGGCCGACCTCGAGGCCAAGATCGAGGCCGCCGGCGCCTGGGACCTGGCCCGTACGACCGAGATCGCCATGGACGCCCTCCGCCTGCCCCCCGGCGACGCCGACGTCACCACGCTCTCGGGCGGCGAGCGGCGCCGCGTCGCGCTGTGCCGGCTGCTGCTGTCGCGCCCCGACCTGCTGCTGCTCGACGAGCCCACCAACCACCTCGACGCCGAGTCGGTGGCGTGGCTGGAGCGGTTCCTGCGCGACTACGCGGGCACGGTCGTGGCCATCACCCACGACCGGTACTTCCTCGACAACGTGGCCGGCTGGATCCTGGAGCTCGACCGGGGCCGCGGCTTCCCGTTCGAGGGGAACTACTCGGGCTGGCTCGACCAGAAGCGGGCGCGGCTGGCCCAGGAGGACAAGGCCGACAGCGCCCGCCGCCGCACGCTGGAGCGCGAGCTGGAGTGGGTGCGGATGGCGCCCAGGGCCCGCCAGGCCAAGGGCAAGGCACGCCTGGCCGCCTACGAGAAGCTGCAGGCCGAGGCCGAGGCCGCCGAGCGCGGGCCGGACCGGCTCCAGATCACGATCCCGCCCGGTCCCCACCTCGGCGACCAGGTCATCGAGGTCACGCACCTGTCCAAGGGCTTCGGCGACCGGCTGCTGATCGACGACCTCTCGTTCTCGCTGCCCCGGGCGGGCATCGTCGGCATCATCGGCCCCAACGGCGCCGGCAAGACCACGCTGTTCCGGATGATCACCGGGAGCGAGAAGCCCGACGCGGGCAGCATCGCCATCGGATCGTCGGTCGACCTCGCCTACGTCGACCAGTCACGCGACTCCCTCGACGCCGACCGGACCGTGTACGAGGAGATCACCGGCGGCCAGGACCTGCTCAAGGTCGGCAACCGCGAGGTGAACGGCCGCGCCTACGTCGCCTCGTTCAACTTCCGGGGCTCCGATCAGCAGAAGAGGGTCGGCGTGCTGTCCGGCGGCGAGCGCAACCGGGTGCACCTGGCCAAGGTGCTCCGCCGCGGCGGCAACGTGCTGCTGCTCGACGAGCCCACCAACGACCTCGACGTCGACACCCTGCGCTCGCTGGAGGACGCGCTCGAGGCCTACCCCGGCTGCGCCGTGGTGATCAGCCACGACCGCTGGTTCCTCGACCGGGTCGCCACCCACATCCTCGCGTTCGAGGGCGACAGCGTCGTGCGCTGGTTCGAGGGCAACTTCAGCGAGTACGAGGCATGGCGTCACAAGGAGCTGGGCGCCGAGGCCGACCAGCCCCACCGCATCAAGTACAAGCCACTGGTCCGCTGACCCCGGGCTGTTGCCCGACCATCCCAAATCCCCACGCGTAGGCCGTGGCGAACGCCCTGCGCGCTCGGCATTGCCGGTCGGCCGACCTGTCGAGCCGGTGCTCCCGCTCCAAATCCCCCCGCGTAGGCCGTGGCGAACGCCCTTTCCGCTCGGCCGCCAAGGACTTGCGCGGATGGGTCACGCCAGCGCGCGTCACCGTGCGGCATTGCCGGTCGGCCGAGCTGTCGAGCCGGTGCTCCCGCTCCAAATCCCCCCGCGTAGGCCGTGGCGAA
>DASSGC010000091.1:0-14782 GCA_035693765.1 Acidimicrobiales bacterium | reverse complement strand
CGGTTCATCCGCATGGTGCTCGAAGACGTCGACCAGTCGGCCGAGGAGCGCCAGGCACAGGTGGACGAGGGCGAGCTCGACGCGTACATGGACGCCCGCATCGCCGAGCACCTCGCCGACCCGCAGGACGACCTGACCAGCTTCCTGCTCGACGCGGAGCTCGACGGCAACAAGCTCGACCCCGACCACGTGCGCGGCACGATGGTGTTGTTGATGATCGCGGGGATCGACACCACGTGGTCCGCCATCGGCGCGTCCTTGTGGCATCTGGCCCAGAACCCCGCCGACTGCCGCCGCCTGGTCGCGGAGCCGGGCCTCATGGCGACCGCGGTCGAGGAGCTCCTGCGGGCCTACGCACCGGTCACCATGGCCCGGCTGGTGGCCGAGGACTTCGACTTCCGCGGTCATCCCCTCAAGGAGGGCGACTGGGTGCTGCTCCCGTTCCCCGCCGCGAACCGGGACCCGGACTTCTTCCCCGACGCCGACAAGGTCCAGATCGACCGGGCCGAGAACCGACATGCCGCGTTCGGCCTCGGCATCCACCGCTGCATCGGTTCGAACCTGGCCCGCATGGAGCTGCGCGTGGCTCTCGAGGAGTGGATGAAGCGCTACCCGAGGTTCGCGCTCACCGATCCCACGGAGGTCACCTGGTCGGCAGGGCAGGTACGCGGCCCGCGCCGTGTCCCGGTCCGGATCCTGACCGGCTCGTGATACCCCGGGCCGGCCGGCGCCACGGTCGTCCTGCGGCCGCCGCTCGCACCGGCCCGAGGCCGGCGGGACGTCAGGCCGGCGACGGACGTCGCCGGAGGCGCGAGGCCGACCGCCGGCCGGTGGCGGGCGCGTGGTCGTCGGCGGTCGCCTCCCGCAGGCTCTGGGCCCCGATCCTGGCCAGCACCTCACGGTGCCGGCGGGACGGGACGGCCCCCGGCACGTGCAGCCACGGGATCGTCACCGTCGTCACCTGTGCCGTCGCCGGGAAGCGGCGGGCGGGCACCGTGCCCTGCCGGCTCTCCACATCGACGGCGAGGACCCGCTGGTCGGCCGGAGGGCCCGCCCACCACGGTCCCGGGTCGTAGGTCCGACCGAGCGCCGAGGTGAAGCGCCGTTCCCCGATGGTGACCTGGTGGCGCAGCCCGGATGCGGCGATGGCCAGGTCGGCGAGCGGGACCTCGTCCGGCGTGAGTCCGACCCGCTTCGCGTCCCGGGGCAGGACGAGCAGCTCACCCGCGGTGTCGACCACGACCGCCTGGTAGCGATAGCGGTGGAGCGGGTGGGCGACGGGCACGCGCAGGTCGCCGCACCGGGTGGCGCCGAGCCCGGCCAGGTGACGGGCCAGCCGCTGGGCGGGGTCGCCCCAGCGCGCCGGCAGGGGTGAGGACGGCCGCCCCGCCAGCCCGGCGGCGGCGACCAGGCGCCGCACCGCGCGGGGGTCGGCCCCGGCCGCCAGGAGCAGGCCGGGGACCGCGCCCCCGCCGGCGGCGACGACGGGGGCGCACGCGGCCGTGAACGGCCGGGCGGCCACGGCGCCGGCGATGGCCGCGGCATCGCCGGTGCCGCCGCACAGCCACAGCCCCACCGTGTCCCCCTTGGCCGCCACCTCGCCGGTGAGCAGGTCCCAGACGTGCACGACCTGTTCGGCGCCCGTCGCGGCGAGGTGCACGCCGTCCGGCGAGAACGCCGCGTCCAGCATCGGGCTCGTGCCGCGGAGCACGTCGACCAGCACGCCCCGCCTCGGGTCCCACAGCCGGATCGTCTGATCGGATCCGGCGGTGGCGAGCAGCGACCCGTCCGGCGCGAAGACGCACGCATGGATGCGGCCGGTGTGGCCCCGGAGGGTGCGGGGCGCCGTGCGCCCGGCCGGGTCCGGGTCCCACAGGCGGACGGTCTGGTCGTTGCTGGCCGACGCGAGCCAGGCGCCGTCGGGCGAGAAGGCGCACGCCAGCACCTCCCTGATGTGCCCCGAGAGCGCGCGGAGCGGCCGGCCCGTGGCGGGGTCCCACAGGCGGACGGTGGTGTCGGCCCCGGCGGTGGCCAGCACGTTGCCGTCGGGGGAGAAGGCGCAGGCCTGGACCGGGCCGGCGTGACCCGCCAACGCGTGCAGGTGGCGGCCGGCGGAGGGGTCCCACAGCCGGACGGTCGCGTCGGCGCCGGCGCTGGCCAGCACCCGCCCGTCGGGGGAGAAGGCGCACGCGTGCACCCGGTCCGCGTGGCCGGCCAGCGTGTGGACGGTGGCGCCCCCGGCCGACTGCCAGATGCGGATCGTGTGATCGGCGCCGGCGCTCGCCAGCGTCTTGCCGTCGGGCGAGAAGGCGCAGCAGTCGACCGAGTTGGTGTGCCCGACCAGGGAGTGGAGCAACGTGCCCGTCGGCGGGTCCCACAGGCGGACGGTCTTGTCGGCGCCGGCGGTGGCCAGCAGGGACCCGTCGGGGGCATAGTCGCAGGAGTACACCCAGGCCGAGTGGCCCTCCAGGCGCTGGCGCGGGCGGATGCCGGTCGGGTCCGACAGCCGTACCGTCTCGTCGTTGCCGGTGGTGGCGAGCAGGGAGCCGTCGGGGGAGAAGGCGCACGAGCGCACGGGGGCGCTGTGGCCGGTGAGCGTCTCGAGCACCGTGCCGGCGATCGGGTCCCAGAGGCGGACGGTGTGGTCGTTGCTGGTGGTGGCGAGCAGGGAGCCGTCGGGAGAGAAGGCGCAGGCCCACACCGAGTTGACGTGCCCGACCAGCGTGCGCAGGTACATGCCGGCGACGGGGTCCCACAGCCGGACGGTGCGATCACGGCTCGTCGTGGCCAGCACCAGCCCGTCGGGCGAGAACGCGCAGCCCACCACCGCGTCGGAATGGCCGGCGAGCGAGTGCAGCAGGGCGGTCGTGAGCAGCGGCGTGCCGGTGCCGAGCCGCCAGACGCGGACGGTGCGGTCGTCGCCGGCCGTGGCGAGCAGCGACCCGTCGGGCGAGAACCCGCACGTCCGCACCGGCCCCGTGTGGCCCGCGAGCACTTCGAGCAGGGCGGGCGTCGTCGGGTTGGGGTCCTGGTGCCGGTCGCCCTCGCCCGTCACCGACGAGAAGCCCCAGAGACGGACCTCCCCGTCGGCACCGGCGGTGGCGAGGCGCGCCCCGTCGGGGGCGAACGCGCAGCTCTCGACCGGCCCGCGGTGGTCGGTGAGGACGTCGTGGGCGGTGCCGCCGCTGGTGTCCCACAGCCGCACGGTCGCGTCGGCTCCGGCGGTGGCGAGCACGGCGCCGTTGGGCGAGAACGCGCAGGACCGCACGCCGGCGCGGTGACCGGACAGGACGTGGAGGGAGGTGCCGGTGGCGGTGTCCCACAGGCGGGCCTTGCGGTCGTCGCCGGCGGTGGCGAGGAGCGAGCCGTCGGGCGAGAACGCGCACGCCCAGACCTCCGATGCGTGGGCCTTCAGGCTGGGCGGCCGGCGCGGGAGCGCCTGGCGGCGCTTGCGCCGGAGGACCAGGCTCGATCCGTCGAGCGTCTGCACCACCGCGGTGCGGGCGTCGTCGAGGGGCTCGATGTGGGGCAGGACGTCGAGCGGGACGAGGCGCCGGTCGACGAACAGTGCCGGCGGCGGTCCGTCCGGGAGGCTGAGGCGGTGCATCGACCGTTGAGGGTTGGCCCGCACCTCGATCGCGTTCTCCAGCAGGCGTACGCCGATCGTCCGCTCGGCCGGCACGGCGGTGACGAGCGTGCCCGGGAGCCACTCCTCGTCGGCGGACGACGCCAGGCCGCGCAACGACAACGGCAGGCGGCTGTTCATGCCCTGCAACCACGACCGGAGCCCCTCGGCATCCGAGGCATCGACCTGGTCCTCCACGGTCTGGAGCAGCTGCCGGGCCCGCCGGTGGCCGTCCGGCACGAGGGTGAGGTACCGCAGCTCCTCCTCCACGCGGAGCGGGTCGGGCAGCCAACCGGGCGGCCGGTCGTTCACGCCGCCGTGGGCCCGGGCGACGAGGGCCCGGGCCCGCTCGCAGCGCTCCTGATGTCGGGCGAGCCGGTAGAGCAGGCGTTCGACGACCGTCTCGTCGAGGACGATGCCGGTGCGGTTCGAGCCGGTCACGAGCGGGGAGTGCCACAGGTCGGCTTCGAGGTCCGGGCCGCGGTGGGGGAGGAACTCGCGGCGGGCGGTCCGCAGCAGCGCGGGGTCGACCTGCACGGCCAGGGCGACGACCTCGGCCAGGGCGACGACGTCGGGTTCGACCGAGGCGACGTGGCGGACGAGCCGCTCGGCCGACCGCTGGGCCACCAGCTCGGCCCGGCGTTCGGCCGATCGCAGGGCGATGTCGCTGCGGAGGGTCATGTGGCCTGCAGCCGTCGCCTGATGCCTGCCAGCACCTCGACGGCGCCCAGGTCGTCGGACCAGTACAGGATCGGCAGCGGCCACAAGGTCTCGGGCCAGCGCTCGGGCGGGTAGGGGACGAGGTAGTGCACGCTGCAGCCGGCCCCGGTGAGCAGGCGGTGGTGGTCGAGGAAGTCGTGCGCCTCGGGCGGCGTGCCGGTGCGGGGGACCGAGATCCCCAGGTCGGTGAGCACCAGGACGGGGGTGCCCGGCGGAGGCAACCGGGAGGCGAGCGGTGCCCGGCCGCCGGGCCCGACGATCCGCCGCGGCCAGGTGACGGCGGCGGGGTCGCCGTCGAAGCCGAGCTCGACGACGGCGTGCGGCGAGGCGATGGACGCCAGCGAGCGGCGCAGCTGCGCCACGTCGTAGCGGAAGGGCTCGAGGGCGGGTCCCCTGTCGACGTGCAGGTGCACGCCCCGGCTGGTGCTCCAGCGGGGCCGCCGGGGGATGGCGGTCAGCGGCCGGCGCGTCGCCAGCTGGCGGACCGTCGCCACCAGGTCGACATCTCCCGGCACCGGCCGGCCCGCCAGCAACGTGGCGATGGCGCGCTGCTGGCCCTTCCGGACCAGTGGCACCCCCGGGGGCGGCGGCTGCCAGCGGACCCGGTTCAGGGCCACCCCGCCGCGGTCCGGCTCGTCGCCGCCGGCGCCGCTCTGGGGATCCTCGTGCTCGGCGGACGAGTGCCGCTGGGCGCTGTGCCACCACATCGACCAGTCGTTCAGCAGCGGCCGGGCCGCCACCAGGCCCACCGCGACCACGAGCCATCCGCTGCCGCCGATCCGGCCCGTTGCCCGCAGCAGGGCCAGCACGACGACCAGCGCCCCGACCGTGGTCCACCACGCTCGTTCCCGCGGCGCCTGCTCGCCGAGGAGCGACCGGGCGCGGGGGGACACGTCCCGGATGCGGCGGCGGAGCGGGCCGTGCGGGGGCGGCGGTCGCGGCGGGCGGCCGGTGTCGAGGGGTGGTGCCGGCGCGTCGTCGGGGGGATGCCGGCGGGGCTGGGCGAGCACCCGGGCGGGGGGCGCGTCGTAGTCGGCCAGCAGCTCGCCGATCAGCGCCAGCTCGTGGGCATCCGGCTGGAGCGCGTGCACCACCCGCACCAGGTCGCCGAGACGGGTCGGCGCCGTCAACCCCGGGCCCGCTCCCGTGCGGTCGCGAGGACGATCGACTCCACCGCCTGCCACATGGCGTGGCTGGAGTTCCTGTCCAGGTCCAGCCCGTCGGCGGCGCGCACCGCGTCGACGAACTCCGCCGGGCTGACCTGGTGGTCGGGCTCGGGCACGAGCTTCTCGCGCACCAGCTCGGCGAGATCGTCGTTGCGGGTGCGCACGTGACGGCGGGCGATCTCCACGAGCTCGTCGCCGGTGGGGTAGCCGAGCCTGAGCACCACGCAGCGGCGCAGGAAGGCGGGCGGCATGTCGCGCTCGCGGTTCGACGTGATGAGCACGAGCGGTCGCTGGGTGCGGGCCAGGTTGATCGGCTGGGCGCGGCCTTCGATCCGCAGCTCCCACGATCCCAGCGGCACCAGGAGGTTGTTGGGGAGGTCCGGCTCGGCCTTGTCGATCTCGTCGATGAGGACGACGGCGCCGTCGTCGGGGGCCGGCTGGCGCGCCCTGATGCCGGGGTCGGGAGTGCTGGTCTGGCCGGCTGCCGCGGCCGACGCCGGGTCGAGCGCCCACCACAGCACGCCGGGCTTCACGAAGGCGTCGAGGCCGGGGAGCTGGCCGCGGTCGTCGATCCGCCCGGCGACCTCGGCCTGGTGGAGGCGCTGGATCAGGTCGACCCACCCGGTCAGCTCGTCGAGACGGGTCTGCGACGTCACCACCGTCTCGTAGTAGGTCCAGCCGAGTGACTCGCTCACGGCGCGGGCCAGGGCCGACTTGCCCGACCCCGACGGGCCCTCGACGAGGAGGGGCCGACCGGTGATCAGGGCGATCTTGACGGCCAGGAGGGCACGGTCGTCGGTGATGAGCCAGAAGTGGCCGCGCCGGTCGTCACCGGCCTCTCCGGTGGGCATCCCCTTGCCGAAGGCCTTGGTCGACCTGATCCGGTCGAGGGCGGCCTGCAGGTGCTTGGTCATCGCTGGACAGCTCGCTTCAGTCGGTGCAGGTCCTTGCGCTGCTTCGCCCGCTCGGTCGCGACCTCGCGCTCGGTCCTGACGTGCCTGGCCCAGGCCGTCTCGTCGCGGAGCCCGGCGCCCACGCCGTCGAGGCCGAGCTTCTCGGCCAGCTCCAGCATCGTCTGGGTGGCCGAGGACAGCACCACGAAGACGACGGACGGGAACCACCGCTCGAGCGAGCGCATCACGTCGCTCTTGATGCCGACGGCGCTGGCGAGCAGGCAGAAGACGGGGTGCTTGCGCTGCGCCACGTCGGCGAGGAAGTCGTCGGGGTCCTCGTCGTCGTCGGCCACGGCGGCGATGGCGTGGCGCAGCTCGTCGGCGAGGCCCTCGGCGACCTCGGCGGACGTGAGCCCCATGATGGGCCCGTTCACGACGAACCGGTAGGCGTAGAGGCTGTCGTGGACCTCGTGGACGGCCTGGGTGGCCACCTCGGCGAGGTCGGCGCGCGTGACGGAGCTGACGACGGACCGCCGCGAGCGGCCCTGCGCGGCCCGGTGGAGCTGATCGAGCTGCCACGAGTCGAAGATGGTCATCACGTTGAGGTCGATGAGGACGTTCAGGTCGCCGGCCTTGAGGTGGCGGTCCTGGGCCAGGGTCTGCAGCGAGCGGTACGTCCGGGTGATCGGGGCGGCGCAGTACGCCTCGGCGAACGAGCGCCGCACGTCGGACGCGTCCACGAGCCAGGGGTCGACCTCGGCGCCCGGCTCGGCCAGGTCGGCGCGGGCGCTCTCGACGCGGGTCGGCGCCACCGCCCGGACCTCGTCGGCCACCCGGGTCACCAGCCGCTCGATCGGGGCGGCGTCGGCATCGTCGACGTCGGTGATGCTCCGGACGAGCGCGTCGAGCGCGTCCTCGTCGGGCTCGTCGTCGGGGAGCTGGTGGTACGACTGGACCTCGGTGAGCTGCAGCGGCTCGAAATCGGCCTGGGTGCGGAGGTAGTCCGGCGTGACGCCCACATAGACCAGGACGAGGCGGACGTTGCCGACCTGTTCGCGGTTGGACAGCACGCTCAGCTCGTACCGCACCCAGGGTGACTCGATCGCCTGTTTCGAAAGGATGACGACCGCGACCTGGCAGGCCGAGAGCCACCATGCGATCGTTTCTCGCCAGCGATCGCCCGTGGAGATGTCGAGATGGTCCAACTTCGGCCGGCAGCCGCCCTGCGCCAACCGCTCGTGCAGTTGTTGGGCGAGCGTCCGTTGGACGCTCGAATAGCTGATCATCACTCGTCGCAAAGGGGGTCCCAAGGAAGCTGACCGCCATCTTCGAATGGTCTCCACCCAGGCTGGCGGCACCCGCCGTGTCCGTTGGCCGAACTGTAGCCCGTCTCACGTCCGTCCCGTCGTCGCCGGCGCGTGCACGGAGGGCCCCGCCGGCGTATCTCACGGCCGGATTCCGGCGGCGGCAGCGATCCTTCGTGCGACGTTCCGGACGCGCGGGTGGCGCGCTCGCCTCGGGGGTGTTTCTGCCGCGCCCGGTGTGGTCTTCGGCGGGCATCGACCACGTGGAGCAGCCTGGCCATTTCTGGACCCGGCAGGGCATTCGGCCGCAACGCCCGACAATAACCGTCATGATCGGTTGGCCGCGCTGAGCGTCTGCCGGACACGGGACGCGCGAGTGGTCGGGCCGACCCATTCGCCACTGCTAGAGTCGGTCAGTTGCCTATTGTCTTCATGAACTTGGCCAGCACGTTGCGCATTAGCAGCTTTGCCGGGTGGGGCGAGCCGCCGTTGCCCCGACCTGGTCATCCCGGACGGGAGCGACCGTGGGCGGAATTGGAGCCATCGCCATCGGTGCCGTCGGTGCCACGTTCCTTCTGCTCCTGGGCGCCATGGCCGTGCGGATCTACGGCCACAGCCGCTGGCAGCGCACCATCTGGGCGTTCAAGCTCCCCGCCGGTGAGCAGCCGAAGATCATCATCGAGACCATCGAAGGCCAGGAGACGGGCCTGTACCGTCGGCCGACCGCCGGTCTGGGCGCGGTCGCAGCCGTCGCCCAGCTCTCGACGGCGCTCGACGCGTCGCGCAGCGGGCTGGTCCGGCGCATGGCGCGGTCACTCGAGCATCCCGTCGCGTTGTCGTTCAGCTCCGAGCCCCTGGCCGACGAGTGGTGCAGCAACGCCGACACGGTGATCGTGGGCGGGCCGAAGTCGAACCAGATCACCGCGCAGGTGCTGCGGGGCTTCGGGTGCCAGCCGCCGCCCGGCCCCGACGCCCCGGACGACGAGCTCCTGCGCCGGACCGGCGACCTGCGCATGTCCCCGGGAGCCGAGGCCGACGGCCTGGGCGTGGCGACGCAGGGCAACAGCATCTACTGGTTCGGGAAGAAGTACGCCGGGCACGTCACCTTCGCCACCGACGAAGCGACGGGGAAGGACGCGTACATGGGGTACGACTACGGCGTCCTGCTCCGCCTGCCGAGCCCGACCAACGAAGGCCGTCGCTCGGTGGTGGTCTTCGGGTCGCAGACGTTCGGCGTCGACGCGGCATCGTCGTGGCTCGTCAACCTCAGACGGCGCACGGCGGGCGCCCGCGTCCGCAGGCTCATGGCGACGCAGAAGAACGTCGCCGTGCTCGTCGAGGCCGACGTGAAGCACGGCACGCTCGGCGAGCCCAAGCTCAAGGACATCGTCGTCCTCCCCGACCGTCTCGCACCGAGGCACTGGTGAGCCGGGCGCCCGGCGGTCCCGGTCTCTGGTGGACGGGCTGGAAGGCGCCCGTCGTCGACGACGTCCTCTACCGGACCGACGAGTGGGTCGACACGTTCCTGTCCGATGTCGACGCCGAGCTCAGCAAGCTGCGGCTCGGGTCGGTCACCCTGGAGGCGGATCGACCGGCGCTGGTGGTCACCGGCGAATCGGAGCCCGAGACGTTGCGGGTGCACCGCGCCACCTACCGCGATGTCCTCCTGTTCCACCCGGGGCTGCACGCCGACGTGGAGGCCGCCGTGAACGCCGCCGTGGTGGCGGCCGCAGGCCTGTGCGCCCGGCTGGGCTTCCATGCCGCCGAGGACCTGCGGGTCGGGGGTCGTGAGCTGCTGCTCGAGCAGCCCGGGACGCTGCTGCACGCCGACGTCGTCGAGGGGCTCCGGGCGCTGGACCTGTCGGGCCTCCCGCCGGTCGGCATCTCGGGTGTCGTCGAGGTGCGGTCGAAGGACGCGGCGTACGTGCTCGCCGTCCTCCGCAGCGACCGGGTGGCGGTGAACCCGGGCTGCCTGGGGCCCGCCGTCGACGGCGGCCTCTCCTGGACCGCCACCGAGATCGATCCGGAGGCCGGCCTCAGGAACGAGATCAAGGTGGAGCTGCCCTGGCTGGACCACGACGACCTGGAGCTGGTCGGCACGCTCCTGCCGCCCGCGTCGCCGACGCTGCTCGGCGGGAGCGCCACCCGGCGCTGTGGGGTCAACGTCGTGTACCGGGCATCGGTCGCGATGGAGCCGCACGAGGTCTTCCGCCGCGCCCCCGACCACTTCGAGATCACCGAGCTGGTGCTGATCGAGACCTCGGGCGCCCGGGCGTCGCAGGGTCTCCCGTCCCTGCTGACCCGCCGGGACGAGGGCCTGCCCACCAGCCTCCCGTTGTCCGAGCCCTTGGCGCTCTTGCTGGCCAGGGAGGACGTCATCGACGTCACGATCGGCACGACCACATCCCCCCGGACACCCCGTCCCCAGAGACGACCGACCAAGGCGAAAGTCATGAGCCCTGCACTGCACGCGAAGGAGCTCACGCTCGACGATGCGTGGGCCGAGGACCTGATCGAACGCCACTCCCGCCTCAGTCGCGTGCTCGCTCGCGACAGCCTGTCCGAGCTCGGCGAGTCGGGTGAGCCCTCGTTGGAGAACCTCGGGCCGGTGTTCGACGCGGTGCGCGAGTACGAGTTCGTCCGCAGCAGCGACCGGATCAAGGCGTCCGACGACGCCCGTCTCTTCGAGGCCCTCGTCTACCGCCTCGGTCGCTACCTCTTCGCGAACAGCGAGGCGCAGGCCCTGCGGGCACACGACCTGATGCTGCCCCGCGGCAGGGCCGCACATGCCAGCGAGATGAACCCGATCGGCGTCACCTACACCCAGCGTCTCGACGACGTGAAGGAGCAGGACGCAGAGGTGGACCCGGACAGCGTCTGGCGCAAAGAGGTGACCTCGGCGCTCGATGCCCTGAACCGGGACGAGGCGGTGCAGGAGTACTCGGAGGTCGCCCGCAGGGGCCGGCTGCTGTGCTTCTGCGCCGCGTTGTGGATCCTCGAGCTCAAGCGCAGCCCCGAGGCGGCGATGGTCGCCCTCGACGATCGCTACCGCAAGAGCCTGTCCGGCGAGGTCATCGCCCTCTTCTTCCGGGCGCGCGGGCTGTTGGTGAGCCCGGTGATCTCCGCGGCGCAGGCGCAGCTCGGCCTGCAGTTCGTGACCACGGCCCTCGCCACCTATGACCGCAACCCGGGCATGCACCACACGAAGGCGAACTTCCTGCTCCGCCAGTCGGCGTTGACGGAGATCGAGGCCGTCAGCGTCGCCTGCCTGGAACAGGCGCTGATGAGCGTCGAGACCGCACTCGAGTCCGACGCCGAGTTCCCCACCTTCTACGCCACGCGCGCGAAGGTGAAGCACCGCCTGCGTGACCGGGCCGGGGCGCTGATCGACATCCGGGCCGCGATCGAGCTTGCCCGCTACAGCGCGTCCAGCCCAGCCGTGCGCCAGGAGATCGGTGCGTGGGAGGACATCCTCGAGGGTTGGCAGCTGGCACCCGTGAGCGGTGCGGGCGGCTGAGCCGCCGGCCAGGACCATGGAACGAGAGCAAGCAGCGTGATGACGATGTGGAAGCCCCTGGACAGCGTCGACAAGCCCGGCAACGGCTGCTTCGAGGACCTGGCGGGGATGTCCGGCACGATGGCCTGGGTGCTCGACGGTGCATCTGCGGTGTCCGACGGGCAGATCACCACGTCCGGATCGGATGCGCTGTGGTTGGTCGAGCACATCGATGCGCACCTGAGGAAGCTGGCCGCCGACGCCGTCCCGCTGGAGAAGCTCGTGGCCATGGCCATCGAGCTCACCGCGGCCCAGGCCCACGACGAATGGAAGGCGATCCCCGAGGTCCCGCCCTCGGCGGCGCTGGGTGTGATCCGCCGCACCGGTGACCGCACGGAGTTCCTGGTGCTGGCCGACGTGTCGGTCATCATGCGCACCGATGCCGCGGTGTTCGAGTTCATCGACAGGCGGGTCGACAGGTACAACAAGTCGGCGCACGACGCCATGGTCGAGACGCTCCGCGTGAGCAACGCGACCTACGCCGACGCGAGCGAACGGGCCCGCCCCCACCTGGCGGACGCGCGGCGCCGGGCGATGAACCGGGAGGGGGGCTACTGGGTCGCGTCCATCGACAAGGGCGCGGTGGACCATGCCCTCACGGGCGCGCTCGACGGCGTGCGCGAGGTCATCCTCGCCAGCGACGGGTTCATGCGGGCGCTACGCCTGTTCCCGCTCGTCGACGACGTCGAGGAGCTGTTCGAGTGCGACTTCGAGGACCTGGCGGCCCGCGTCCGCCGGGCCGAGGAGAACGACCCGCACACGCGCGGCTACCCCCGCTGGAGCGTGTCCGACGACATCTGTGCCCGCCGGCTCCGCTGGGACGATTGACGGGCTTCGGTGTTCGCCAGGCTCCGGGGGTTGCGGCGGGCGGAGGTCGGGACGCTTCGTTACCTGCGGGGCCTGTGGCTGCGCTCGCGCTGGGAGATCATCGGGATCGCCGGCCTGATGGTGCTCCTCCTGGGGTGGTCCGGCTTCGACGAGTACTTCCACCGGCAGGGCGAACCCCGCTCGACCCTCGGCAGCCTGTACCGCTCGCTGTGCCTGTTCGCGATCGAAGGCGGCGACGTCGTCGGTGACGTCCCGGTCCGCCTGCAGGCAGCCCGGTTCCTCGCGCCGTTGGTGGTCTTCGCGGCGGCCGTCGGCGCGGCGATGGCGGTGCTGCACAGCGAGGTCCAGCGCTTCGTGGCCCACTGGATCGTGCGCGACCACGTCATCGTCGTCGGCCTGGGAGGGCGGGGCCTGCAGCTGGCCCGCCAGCTGGTGGAGAGCGGCCACCGGTGCGCGATCGTCGACGTGGTCGACACGGCGGCCGAGTCGACCAGCGCCCGCCTGCTGGGCATCCCGGTGGTGGTGACCTCGGGCGAGGCCGACGCCGACCTGGTCGAGGCCGACCAGCTGGCCGACGTGCTCCAGCGGGCCGGCGCCAGCCGGGCCGAGGCCATCATCGTGATGACCGGGTCGCCGCCGCTCGACGCCCGTTTCGCGCACGTCCTCTACGACCTGCAGGAGAGGGGCGAGGCACCCCTGCAGGCGTTCGTCGAGATGGACGACGTCGACGGCCTCCGCAACGTGATGGGCTACCAGGTCGAGGTGGGTGGCGGCGCGCTGGAGTGGTTCAGCCTCACCGACCGCGCCGCCCGATCGCTGCTCGACCGGCTCGAGGACCTGCTGGCGGTGAGGGACGACGGCGTCGACCGGCACCTGGTGGTCGTGGGCGCGACGGCGATCGGGCGGAGCCTGATCGTCCAGGCCGCCCGCAACTGGAGCCGCGACCTGTCGCGCCGGAACGGCGAGCGCCGCGGGGTGGCGCGCCTCGTGCTCACGCTGGTCGAGCCGGCGGCCGGGTCCGAGGACGAGCTGCGGCGGGCGGCGGGTGACGAGGTCCGGCGGTTGCGCGGCCGCGACCCGCGGGTGCCGTCGCCGAAGTCGCACGTCGGCGAGCTGCACGTGACGATGTGCGACCTGGCGCGGACGTCCTTCGTCGATGTGCTCGTCGCGCCGCCGAGCGCCGTGATCGTGACCGCGGAGGACGACCGCGAGCTGCTCCGCCGCTCGACGGAGGTCACTGCCTGCCTGCCGAGGAGCGTGCCGGTGTGGCTGTGCACCGAGCGTTCGGGCGGCATCGTCGACATCGTGACCGGCCCCCATGGCGACGTGGCCGGCGGCCGCAAGGTCGAGGTGTTCCACGTGCTGGACACGGTGCTGCGCGAGGACGAGATCCGTCGCGGCACGGACGAGGAGCTCGCCCGGGCGGTGCACCAGGCCCACTGCCGGTACCGCATGGGCGCCGCCGTTCGTCGGGACGACCTGGAGACGGTCAGGCCCTGGGACGACCTGTCGATGGAGGTGCGGACGTTGAACTACGCCGCGGTGCGGGCCTGGCGCCAGGTGCTGGCGGCGCACAAGTACCACCTCACGCCCTATGCGACGCTGGGCGCCGAGACCGTGCGGCTCCCGCCCGACGTGGTCGAGGAGCTGGCCATCGCGACCCACGAGTCGTGGAGCGCCGAGAAGCAGCGCCAGGGCTTCCGGCGGGGTCGGCGCAAGAACACGGAACGCTCGACCGGGCCGCTGACGCATCCCGACGTCGGGCTGCCGTTTCGCGAGCTCTCCACCGACGGCCAGGAGTGGAACCGGCTCCAGGCCCGGCTGGTGCCCGAGCACCTCGCCGCCGCCGGCCTGCAGCTCCACCCGTTGCCGACCGGGAGCGACGGGACGGGTGACGACGCGTGGGGCAACGGCGCCGCCGTGGTCCGCATGAGCAGCGACGAGATCGAGTCGCTGGCAGCGGCGCTGCACGAGCTGTACCGCGACCACGCGCGCCCCGACGGCGACCGCCGCGGTGCGGCGGCGCTGACCTGGGGGGATCTCAGCGAGTCGCAGCGGGAGAGCAACCGGGCGACGGCGCGGGCACTGCCGCTCCAGCTCGGCCGGCTCGGCTACACGCTGCAGCCGGCGTCGGGTGCGGCCCATGCCGCGACGCATCTGACCACCGACGAGGTCCAGACGATGGCCGAGGCGGAGCACGAGCGCTGGGCCCGCGCCAAGCGCGCGGAGGGCTACGTCTACGGGCCCGCGAAGCACGAGGAGGGCCGGCCCCCGACGCATCCGGATCTCGTGAGCTGGGACGAGCTGGACGAGGTCGCGCGGGACAAGGACCGGGTCCGCTTCGCCGCGGCCCCGAGGCTGCTGGCCGACATCGGCTACGAGATCGTGCGCGTGCGGACCCGCAGCGTCAGATGACCTGTCCGACCAGATCCGGTGACGCAACTGGTTGGGAGCCAACCAGATCGGTCACCGGAACCGGTCCGTCGGCACTCAGCGCTGGTGCTCGAGGAGGCGCGCGCCGAGCGGGGTGACCGTGTGGAGCACCGCCTTGCCGACCCGGCAGGTGACGATCAGGTCGGCATCTCGCAGGACGGCGGCGTGCTCGCTGGCGGAGGGCACCGACACGGCGGCCCGGCGGGCGAGCTCGCTGGTCGTGCAGGGTCCGGTGGCGATGGCATCGAGGACGGCGG
>DASSGC010000090.1:0-6725 GCA_035693765.1 Acidimicrobiales bacterium | reverse complement strand
TCGGCCTGATCGTCGTCGACCTCGACTCGTTCAGCCAGGTCGTCGACGCGTTCGGCCACCGCAGCGCCGACGGGCTGCTCATCCAGGCCTGCGGCCGCATCAAGGGGCTGCTGCCCGAGTCGGCCCACCTGGCGCGGCTGGGCGGCGAGCAGTTCGCGGTGGTCCTGCCCGGCGTCGAGGACGCCGACGAGGTGGTCGGCGTCGCCCGCCTCCTCATCGCCGGCTTCGACCCGCCGTTCCAGACCGAGGGCGTGCTGCTGGCGCTGGGCGTCAACGTGGGCATCGCCGTCTACCCCGAGCAGGCGATCGACGTGCCGTCGCTGGTGCAGCGCGCCCACATCGCCGCCGACACGGCCCGCCGGCACCGCAGCGGCTGGGAGATGTACGACCCGCTGCACGACCCGGCCACGCCGCGGCGGCTGGCACTGGCGGCCGACCTGCGGGAGGCCCTGGAGGACGACGGCCTGGACGTGTGCTTCCAGCCCAAGGTCGAGCTCGCCACCGGCATCGTCCGCGGGGCCGAGGCGCTGGTGCGCTGGAACCATCCCCGGCTCGGGCGGGTGCGCCCCGACGAGTTCATCACGATCGCCGAGCACACCGGCGACATCCGGGCGCTCACGATGGTGGTCATGCGCAAGGCGCTGGCCCAGTGCCGCTGGTGGCGTGACCTGGGCCTCGACCTGTCGGTGGCGGTCAACCTGTCGGCCCGCAACCTGCTCGACCTGCACCTGGTCGACGACGTCGCCGCCGTCGTCGACGAGGCGGGCGTGCCGGCCTCGGCGCTGACGCTGGAGCTGACCGAGAGCATGGTGATGAGCGAGTCATCGCGGTCGGTCGACGTGCTGCACGGGCTCAACGACTTCGGGGTCAAGCTGTCGTGCGACGACTTCGGCACCGGCTACTCGTCGCTGGCCCACCTGCGGCGGCTGCCGATCGGCGAGATCAAGATCGACAAGTCGTTCATCGCCCGCATGACCGTGGACGAGAGCGACCGGGCCATCGCCCGCTCGGTGCTCGCGCTCGGTCGTGACCTGGGACTGCTGACGGTGGCGGAGGGCGTCGAGTCCCGGGAGGGGTGGGACCTGCTGACGGCGCTCGGCTGCGACCAGGCCCAGGGCTTCGTGGTCTGCCCGCCGCTGACGTCCCGCCAGTTCGGCGACTGGCTCGACCGGCGCCAGCCGGAGGAGTTCGCCTACCTGGCCGACACGCAGCCGGCGGCGCCGCCGCCGTCCCCGCCCGTCACGCTGGCCCAGATCACCGGTCCGGTCGCCCCGCCGCCCGCGGAGCCGGTCACCCGGGAGATCGTGCTGGGCGACGGCAAGCAGGGCGCGTCCGTCCCGAACGGCGGCGGGCCGCGGCCCCCGCTCGTGGCCCGGGCCAAGCCCAACGGCCGCGGCAACGGTGCCGGCAACGGTGCCGGCAACGGCACCGGCAACGGTGCGGGCCAGGCCGGGGCGGAGGAGGCCGCGCCGGAGGCCACCGGCGAGGTCGTGCCCGACGGCCCCAACGGATCGACGGCCGGCGCCGCGGCCGGTGCCGCCGAGCCGGCCCCGAACGGCGCGCCGTCCGCCGCCGAGGCCGGGAACGGCAGCGCGACGGGGAACGGCAGCGCGACCGGACACCCCGACGGCGCCGGTGATGCCGACGGCGACACCGGTGAGGACCAGGGCGGCCCGTCGGTCGAGGTCGGCGGCGTACCCAAGAGCTGACCCCACCGCGGCCGCCCGACGCCCGACGGGACATCCGACGGGCGGGTGCGGGCGGTCAGACGAGGGGCCAGGGATAGCGGCGCCCGGTGTGGTCCACCGGGAAGCGGCGCTTGGCGGCCACCGCCCGGGCCCGGCGCACCAGGGCGGCCCGCTCCTCGGCGTCGAGCAGGTCGGCGACGGGTGCCGGCAGGGCCTCCTCGGCCAGGCGTCGCACGCCGTCGAGCAGGTGCGCCGGGATCGGCTCACCGGCGAAGTCCCAGATCACCGTGCGCAGCTTGGCCTCGCAGTGGAACGTGAGGCCGTTGTCGACCGCGTACAGGCGGTCGTCGTCGCCGGCGAGGCAGTGGCCGCCCTTGCGGTCGGCGCTGTTGGCCAGCAGGTCGAAGCAGCAGATGGTGCGGAGCGCGTCGTGGCGCTCGGGGTCCTCCAGCAGGGTGAAGTAGTGGGCCTCGACGTCGAAGGGCACGAACCGCTGGAGCGACCCGGCGCCGTACGGCAGCTCGTCGTCCTCCCGCAGCACCGTCTCGGGCACGATGCCCCACCCCAGCCAGGTCGACAGCTCGTAGGCGGCGACCTCGCGCCGGTCGAGGCCGGCGGGGAAGTCCCACAGCGGCCGCTCGCCCCGCCGGGGCTTGTACACGGCCCGCAGGCACCCGCCGCCCGTGCCGATGCCGTCGACCTCGACGAGCAGGGTCGTGTTCGAGCTCCAGGGCATGCGGCCGAGCACCGTGACGGCGCCGGTGGCCAGCGTGTCGAGCGTGGCCACGGCGGGGACCGGCGCGCCCGGCGGCGTCAGTTCATCCGCGGGCATACGTGCCCGTCGGGATCGATCGGCAGCCCGCACAGCGTGCAGTCGGGCCGCCCGCGCGCCACCAGGTCGAGCGCGAACCGGCCGAACGCGGCCGCCTGCTCCAGCGTGAAGCAGAACCGGGCGGTGGCGGGCCGGTCGTCCTCGTCGGTCAGCTCCTCGAGCACGACCACGATGCGGCCCTCGGGCTCGTCGTACTTCACGCCGATCGACCCGACGTCCCACGCGAACGGCAGGGGCGTCACCGCGCCGTGCCCCGGCGTGGGCTCGACGTCGGGCGACAGGTCGTCGAGCAGGGCGAGCAGGTACTCGCCGAGCGCCGCGACCTGCTGCTTCTCGCACCGGAGGTAGACGAGGCCGGCCTCGTCGCCGCCCGCCAGGAAGAACACCCGCTGGCCCGGCGGGCCCTCCGCTCCCGGCCAGAAGACCTCGGCGCGCGGGAAGTCGTACGACTCGCCCATGTTCACGAGGGCACCAGGGCGCCCGTGGCGGCGGTCTCGTTGACGGACAGGACGAGCGGGCCCTCGTCGCCCAGCGCCAGGGCGGTGACCGAGCAGGGCGACACCACGACCCGCTGGAACAGGTCGAGGTGGGCGCCCATGGCGTGGTTGACGGCGGCCCGGATGGGGTCGGCGTGGGAGACGGCGACGACGGTCTCCCCGGGATGCGCGGCGTGCAGCCGGTCGAGGGCGGCCACCATGCGCGCCTGCATGGCCAGGAACGATTCGCCCCCGGGGAAGGTGAACCCGCTCGGGTAGCGCTGGATCGTCGCCCATTCCCTGCGCTTGCGGGCGGCCTTCAGCTCCAAGCCGGTCCACTCGCCCATGTCGAGCTCGAGCAGGCCCTCATCGGGGACGACCTCGGTGCCGGCGGCGGCGGCGATGGGCTCGGCGGTCTCGCGGGTGCGCTCCAGCGGCGACGCGTACACGGCGGCGATCTTCGGCCGCTTCGCCCGGCGGCGCCGGGCGGGGCTCCCGCCGTTGCCCTCGACGCGGTCGGCGGCGGGCGGCGGCGGGGCCATGCGGGCCATGATGCGGGCGGCCACGTCCTCGGCCTGGCGGCGGCCGACGTCGGACAGGTGGAGGCCGGGCGCGCGGCCGGGCAGCTCCTTGCCGGTGGTGGCGGTGGCGCCGTGCCGCACCAGCAGGACGAGGGTCGTCGTCGGTGGCTTCCGCCGGCTCGGTGCCCGACGCGGGGCGGTCGTGGTGGTGCTGCGTCCTTCTCGGGGCATCGCCGGCCCAACCTATCGTCGGACGCCGTGGAACGCCCTGCGACGGATGCCCTCGCACGCCTGGAGGCCGAGGTCACGGCCTGCCGTGCCTGTCCCCGCCTGGTCGCGTGGCGCGAGCAGGTGGCCGGCGAGAAGCGCGCCGCCTTCCGGGGCGAGGAGTACTGGGGCAGGCCGGTGCCCGGCTTCGGCGACCCCGCGGCGCGGGTGTGCCTGGTCGGCCTGGCGCCGGCGGCCCACGGGGCGAACCGCACCGGACGGATGTTCACGGGCGACCGGTCCGGTGACTTCCTCTACGCCGCCCTGTGGCGCACCGGCTTCGCCAACCAGCCGACGTCGGTGGCCCGCGGCGACGGGCTGGCCCTGACCGGTGCCTGGATCACGGCGCCGGTGCGGTGCGCGCCCCCGGCGAACAAGCCGACGCCCGCGGAGCGCGACCGGTGCCTGCCGTTCCTGGCCCGCGAGCTCGACCTGCTCACCGACCTGCGCGTCTTCGTCCCGCTGGGGCAGTTCGGCTACCAGGCCCTGTGCGGGGTCCTGGGCGTGCGGCCGCGCCCCCCGTTCGGGCACGGCGCCGAGGTGCCGCTGCCGGACGGCCGGTGGATCGTGCCGAGCTACCACGTGAGCCAGCAGAACACCTTCACCGGCAAGCTCACCCCGCCCATGCTCGACGCCGTGCTGCTGCGGGCTCGGTCCCTGGCCGGGCTCCCGGCCGTCAGGCCATGAGCGCCGCGGCCTCGCCGGCGGCGTAGAGCACGGCGGTGACGGCGAGGAACCCGCCGACCACCAGCCGCAGCCGCCGGTCGGTGGCGCGGATCGCCAGCGCCGCGCCCAGCCGGGCGCCGGGGACCATCCCGACCGTGAGCGCCAGCGCGAACCGCCAGTCGATCGTCCCCAGGGCGGCGTGGGTGAGGGTGCCGGGGACCGCCATGAGCCCCACACAGGCCAGCGAGGTGGCGATGGCGCGCTTGAGGGGGAGGCCGCCGACCTGCGTGAACCCGGGGACCATCACGACACCGCCACCGATGCCGAGCAGGCCCGCCAGCAGTCCCGCGACGGCGCCCACGGCCGTCAGCGACGCGAGCCGGGTTCCGGTGACGGATCTGGTGGCGAGCCCACCGGATCGGTCACCGGGACGACCCGCGCCGGTGAGCGCCAGCGCGGCGTCGAGGTCGGGGTCGGGCGCAGGCCGGGGGGCGCTGACCGTCCGGTAGGCGCTGAACCCGACGAGCCCGGCGGTCGCCAGCATCAGCGCGTGGCCACGGCCGGGCACCACCCGGGTGAGCAGGGCCCCGGCCACGGCGGCAGCCATGCCGGCCGGCGCCGTGGCGGCGACGGTCCGCAGGTCGATCAGGCCTTCCCGCCGGTAGCGGAGGACCCCGCTGGCCGCGCCCGGGATGATCGAGGGCAGGGTGGTGCCGATCGCGGTGGTGGCGGAGGCGCCGAGCAGGCGTATCCCCGGGGTCGAGATGACCGCACCGCCCACGCCGAAGAGGCCCGACAGCACGCCCGACGCCACGCCGAGCAGCACGGTGAGGACGTCGCGCAGGGGGCCGGGGTCCACGGCGGCAGTCTGCCGCCGGTCGCCGGCCGGGCGGGAGCCGGTGGCCTACGGAGATGCACTAGGTTCGACCCTGTTTCCTCCGGTCGGCGGATGCACCGGGGGGCTCGACCAGGGCAGCGGCCCCACGCCGCGCCCGAGGAGAAGGATGGCTTACTACCTCGGTATCGACCTCGGAACCACGTACACGGCGGCCGCCGCCGAGCACGAGGGCGTCGTCGAGGCCCTGACCCTGGGCAACCGGACGGCGTCGGTGCCGTCCGTGGTCTTCCTGCGCGACGACGGCGAGATCCTGGTGGGCGAGGCCGCCACCCGCCGGGCCACGTCCGATCCGGGCCGGGTCGCCCGCGAGTTCAAGCGCCGGGTGGGGGATCCGACGCCGATCATCCTCGGCGGCACCCCCTACGGCGCCGAGATGCTCATGGCCCGGTTGCTGCGGTGGTCGGTCGACCGCGTGCGCGAGCAGCAGGGCGAGCCGCCGCGGGCCATCGCCCTCACCCACCCCGCCAACTGGGGCCCCTACAAGCTCGACCTGCTCACCCAGGCGGTCCGCCAGGTCGACGTCGACGCGTCGCTGCTGCTGGCCGAGCCGGTGGCGGCGGCCACGTTCTACGCGTCGCAGCGGCGGCTCGAGGACGGCTCGGTGGTCGCCGTCTACGACCTGGGTGGCGGCACCTTCGACGCCGCCATGGTGCGCCGGACCCCGGGCGGGTTCGAGATCATGGGCTCGCCCGAGGGCATCGAGCGGATGGGCGGCATCGATTTCGACGAGGCGGTCTACGCCCACGTGAAGTCGGCCGTGGGCGACGCGCTCGACCGGCTCGACCCGGAGGAGCCGGCGGCGCAGGCGGCCGTGGTCCGGCTGCGCCAGGAGTGCATCGACGCCAAGGAGGCGCTGTCGAGCGACACCGACGTGTCGATCCCGGTGCTGCTGCCGGGGCTGCAGACCGAGGTGCGGCTCACCCGGTCGGAGTTCGAGGCCATGATCCGGCCCGCCATCGCCGAGACCATCGTCGCCCTGCGGCGTGCGGTCCGCTCGGCGGGGGTGTCGGCCGACGACATCAGCGCGGTGCTGCTGGTGGGCGGGTCGTCGCGGATCCCGCTCGTGGCCCAGATGGTGGGGGCCGAGCTGGGGCGGCCCATCGCCATCGACGCCCATCCCAAGGACGCGATCGCGTTCGGTGCCGCCATCGCCGTGGCCGAGCGGCGCGGCGCGGCCACGCCGGAGTCGGTGACCACGGTGCTGGCGGACACCCGGCCGCCGCCGCCGTCGATGTCGCCGGACGCCCCCGTCCGTGCCGCCCGCCCGGCGCCGCTCCGCCGCGATCCGCGCCCGGCGCCGCCGCGCCCGGCCGCACCCACCGCCGCCCGCCCGCCGGCCCCGGGCGCGCCCGGTCCCGGCACCCGCGACAACCGCCC
>DASSGC010000089.1:0-3781 GCA_035693765.1 Acidimicrobiales bacterium | reverse complement strand
GACCGGGGGGTCGAAGGCCTGGAAGGGGTTGGCCGGCACGAGCAGCAGCAGGAAGAAGAAGCCGCTCACCACCAGCATGGTGAGCATCGCCCACCCCACCAGCGGGTCGGCCAGCCGGTGCCGGAACTTCCGCACCACCAGCGCCATGTAGACGGTGAGGATGAGCGCCCACAGCAGCAGCGAGCCCTCCAGCGCGGCCCACAGCGTCGCCACGTTGTAGAGCCCCGGCGTGCGGCTGCTGCCGTTGTCGGCCACGTACTGCACCGTGAAGTCGCGGGTGACGAGGGCTCGCTCCATGGCCGCCACGGCCAGCACGGCGCCGGCCAGCGCCAGCAGCACGTACGAGCGGCCCACGGCCAGTAGGCGCAGGTTCCGGCGCACCAGCGCGTAGGCGAGCGTCACGATCCCGCCGATCGACGACGCCAGCCCGAGCACGACGCCCGCGGTGCCGAGGGCGGCGTTCACCCCGCCGGTTCCCCGCTGCCCGGCGTGCCGCCGCCGCGCTCGGCCTCCGACGTGCGGGTCTCGTACTCGTCCTTGGCCTCGTAGGACTCGTCGTGCTTCACCAGGATGCGGTCGCTCTCGAACACGTCACCGGCATCGCTCCAGCGGCCCTCGAGCACGACCGGGACGCCCGGCCGGAACAGGTCGGGCGGGCTGCCCTGGTGGCGGACCGCGACCGTGACGCCGTTGAAGGCCACGGTGAAGTCGACGACGCCGGCGGCCTCGGACGGCTCCCCCGTCACGGTGCCCTGCAGCCGGAAGCGCTTCGTGCCCAGGCTGTCGCGCTGGGCGACCGCCTCGTCCGCGTTGCGGAAGTAGAGCGTGGCGTCGTTCAGGCCCTTGTAGCCGAACAGGCCCAGGCCGCCCACCACCACGACCAGCACGGCGAGCGACGGCCAGCGGCGGCGGCCGCGCCGCGGCCGGCGGCGCGGCGTACCGTCCCCCGGGGCGCCCGCACCGGCAGCCGCACCGGCGTCGTCACCCGGTTCCAGTGTGCGGGGGGTCAGCTCCACCGGCGCTCCTCGGCGGGCACCTGGCGCGACAGGCGGCGGCCGCGCCGGACCAGCGCGAGGGCGTAGCCGCCCAGCAACGCGCCGGCGCCGATCCACCCGGCGGCGACGTAGCCAGCGTGCGTCATGGCGATCACGCCCGCACCTCCCGGGCCCCGCCCGCGTCCCGGGCGCCCGCCGCGGCGGCCTCGGCCCGGCGGTCGGCCAGGGCGGCGTCGAGGTCGAGCCGGTCGGCCTGCTGCTCCAGCCACGCCACCCGGAAGCGGTGGACCATCAGCCACGTGAACACCAGGCCGAGGGCGAGGAACCCGACCATGAGGGCGACCAGCATGTCGCCCTCGATCGTGGGGTCGAGGCGGACCAGGGTCGACCTCTGGTGCAGCGAGCGCCACCACTCCACCGAGCGGTTGACGATCACCACGTTGGGCACCAGCAGCAGGCCCAGCACCGCGGCGCGGGTCGACCGGGCGTCGGGGTCGAGCTCCAGGCGCCGCAGCGCCAGGTAGCCGACGAGCAGGGCGGTCAGCACCGCGGTCGACGTGAGGCGGGCGTCCCAGGTCCAGTAGGTGCCCCAGGTCGGGCGGCCCCACAGCGATCCGGTGCCCAGCGTGATCAGCGAGAACACCAGGGCGACCTCGGCGCCGGCCTCGGCCAGGGCGTCCCAGCCGGCGGTGCGCTTCCACAACCACAGGCCCGAGGCGACCGTGGTGACGAAGCAGCCCACGTAGAGGTAGGTGGCCGACGGCACGTGCACGTACATGAGCCGCACCGAGTCGGCCATCTCGCGGTCGGCGGGGCTGATGACCAGCCCGTAGAGCACGAGCAGCGCCAGCGACGCCAGCGACAGCAGGCCGAGCACCCGGGTGGCGGGCGAGCCGGTGCCGGCCGGCGCGGCGTCCCCGGCGGGGGCGGCCGCCGTGCCCGGGCGGGGGGAGCCCGGCGACGGTGCCGGTGGGGTGCCGGCGGGGGTTGTGGCGGTCACGAGCCCTCCAGGAGCGTGCCGTAGGCGAGTGCCCCGGCGACCGAGTAGAGAACGGCGAAGGCGGCGAGGAGGCCGCACCACGGCCAGCCGTCGGCGGGCGCCCCGCCGAGCGCTGCCTCGAACGCCCGGGTGGCGCCGATGAGGACCGGCGCCAGCACGGGGAGCAGCAGCAGGGGGAGCAGCGTCTCGCGCACCCGCAGGCCGCTGACCAGGGCGCCGTACAGGGTACCGGTCGAGGCGACGGCTGCGGTGGCCGCGAGGCAGGTGGCGAGGAGCAGACCGGCGCCGGCGGGATCGGCGCCGTAGAGGACGATCACGCCCGCCCCGAGCAGCGCCTCCAGGGCGAGCAGCTCGGCCGCCACGGCCAGGGACTTGCCCGCGAACACCGCGCCCGGGTCGAGGGCCGAGAGGCGGACCGCGTCGCGCACGCCGTCGCTCTCGTCGAGGGCGGCGCTCCGGGCGATGGCCAGCAGCGCCGAGAACAGGACGGTGATCCAGTAGAGGCCGGGCGTGGCCCGCTCCAGCGTCTGGCGGGCGGGGTCGAGCGCGAACGCGAACAGGATCAGGACCAGCAGGGCGAACGGGCCGACCTGGTGGAGGGTGACGCGGCTGCGTGCCTCGACCCGCAGGTCGCGGCCGGCGACGAGGGCGGCGTCACGCCACATGCGACGCCTCCGGTGCCCGTGGGCCCGCGGTCGGGGACCCGTGCCCGGTGCCGGCCGGCGCGCCGGCCGCGGGGGCGTCGCCGGTGTCGGCCGGGCGGGCAGGCGGCGGGGCGGATGCGCCGAGGACCGGCTGCGGGACGTCGGTCACGCCGGCCACCAGCGTGACCGCCCGGTCGGCCAGCGCCTCGGCCCGGTCGAGCTCGTGCGAGGACATGATCACCGTGGCCCCCTGGCCGACCGCCTGGCGGACCAGCCCGTCGAGCAGGTCGCGGGCGTCGCTGTCGAGGCCGGCGTGCGGCTCGTCGAGCAGCCACAGCTCGGGCCGGCGGGCCAGCAGGCAGGCCAGCGACGTGCGCCGCCGCTGCCCGGCCGACAGCCTGGCCACCGGGACGTCGCGCAGGCGCCCGGCCATCCCGACCAGGGTCAGGGCGGCCTCGATGTCGGCGCGCCCGGCCCGGCTGGCCCGGCCCCAGAACCTGACGTTGGCCGCCACGGTCAGCTCGTCGAACAACCCGCTGGCGTGGCCGAGCAGGCCGACCCGGCGGCGCACCGCGCGCGCCTCGGTGCGGAGGTCGTGGCCGAGCACCCGGGCCTCGCCCCGGACGACCGGCACCAGGCCTGCGCAGGCGCGCAGCAGCGTCGTCTTGCCTGCTCCGTTCGGACCGCGGAGGAGGACGATCTCCCCGCGCACGACGTCGAGGTCGATGCCGGCGAGCGCAGGGAACCGTCCCAGCAGAGCGACGGCGGCGCGGAGGTGGACGACCGGCTCCATGGCGACGTCGCGAGGGTACTGACCGGGGCCGCGAGGCACCAAGATCGGAGCACCGGCGCCGGTCGGTACTCTCCCACCGATGGATTTGGCCAAGGTCCTCGGTGCCATCGGGCGCTCGTGCATCACTGCCGGCGTGTTGATCCTGCTGTTCGTGAGCTACCAGCTCTGGGGCACCGGCATCCGGGAGGCGCAGGCCCAGAGCTCCCTGGAGAACGAGTTCGAGAAGCGCCTCGACGATGCCGGCCTCGGCGACGCGGCCGGCGGCACGGCCGGCGGCCCGGGCACGACCGCCGCCGGGACCGCCCCGTCGCAGGCCGGGGCCGCGCCCCCGCCCGCCCCGCCGGCGGAC